>NZ_LSKN01000235.1:0-184395 GCF_001557075.1 Methylobacterium sp. CCH7-A2 | reverse complement strand
TGCCGGCATTGTTGACGACGATGTCGAGCCGGCCGACCTTGGCGATGACGCGCGCCACGGCCTTCTCGACGCTCTTGCCTTTCCCCACATCGCAGGTCACGGCAAAGGCCCGGCGGCCGATCGCCTGCGCGGCCTCCTTGGCCTTGTCGCCGTTGAGGTCGAGCACCGCCACCCGCGCGCCCTCGCGCACGAAGGTCTCGGCGATGCCGAAGCCGAACCCCTGCGCCGCGCCAGTGATCAGCGCCGTCTTGCCCTTCAGTCTCATGGTGTTTCCTCGGTCGTCCTGGGAACGCCATCATTGGCCGGGCCGCAGGCCTGGGACCAATGCGATTTGGCGATCCCGCTCAGACGGAAATGCTATGGCCGCGCGCGCAGCAGCCTGCGTACCACCCGCTTATGCCGGGGATCGCGAAACGATCTTTGACAGGCCCCGTCATTTGCGGCCCGATGGCGTCAACGACACAAGCCTGCCGAGGAACGCCTGAATGAAGATCCGTGCCGCCGTCCTGAATGCCAGTCCCGTCTCCGCGCCTTATGCGCAGAGCCGGCCGCTCTCGATCGAGGAGGTCGAGCTCGCTCCGCCGGGGCCGGGCGAGGTGCTGGTGCGGGTCCGCGCCGCCGGTCTCTGCCATTCCGACCTCTCGGTGATCGACGGCAACCGGCCTCGTCCCGTGCCGATGGTGCTCGGTCATGAGGCGGCCGGCGAGGTCGTCGAACCCGGCCCCGGCGTCCAGGATCTGAAGAAGGGCGACCGTGTCATCATGGTCTTCGTGCCCTCCTGCGGGCATTGCTCGCCCTGCAGCGAGGGCCGCCCGGCGCTTTGCGAGCCCGGCAACGCCGCCAACGGTATCGGCGAACTGATCGGCGGCGGTCGCCGGCTCTCGGCCCATGGCAAGCCGGTGCATCACCATGTCGGCGTCTCCGCCTTCGCCGAATATGCCGTGATCTCGCGCCATTCGCTGGTGAAGCTCGAGGCCGACATTCCCCATGAGATCGCGGCGCTCTTTGGCTGCGCCGTGCTGACCGGCGTCGGCGCTGCCGTGAACACGGCCAAGGTCAGGGCTGGTGAAACGGTCGCCGTCGTCGGCCTCGGCGGCGTCGGCCTGAGCGCGCTGATGGGCGCCGCCGCCTGCGGCGCGTCCCGCGTTATCGCGGTCGATCTGTCCGATGAGAAGCTCGCCATCGCCCGCGATCTCGGCGCGACCGACACCTTCAATGCGGGCGACCCCGGCGTCATCGAGGCGATCCGCGCCGCGACCAAGGGCGGTGTCGATCACGGGCTGGAGATGGCGGGCTCGGTCAAGGCGCTCGACCTCGCCTACCAGATCACGCGGCGCGGCGGCACGACCACGACGGCAGGCCTCGCCAACCCAGCCCACACCCTGTCGCTGGCCCCCGTGCGCCTCGTCGGCGAAGAGCGCACGCTGAAGGGCTCCTATGTGGGCTCCTGCATCCCGGTGCGCGACATCCCCCGCTTCGTCGACCTTTACCAGCGCGGCAAGCTGCCGGTGGACAAGCTGATGACCAGCCAGAGCGGGCTCGACGGCATCAACGAGGGCTTCGACGCCTTGAATGAAGGCCGCACCATCCGGCACGTCATCATGATGTGAGGAAGAGCGTCATTCTCGGGCGGAGCGAAGCTTCGACCCGAGAATCTCTGGCAAGAGATGCTCGGGTCGAGCCCGAGCATGACGCGCCCCGACCTCTCACCCGTGCTTGTGCACGATCGTCTTGGTCACCGCGAACTCCTCCAGCGCGGCGAAGCCCTTCTCGCGGCCATGGCCGGATTTGCCGGTGCCCCCGAAAGGCAGCTCGATGCCGCCGCCGGCGCCATAGCCGTTTATGAAGACCTGGCCGGCGCGGACCTTCTTGGCAACACGCTGCTGGCGCCCGCCATCCTTGGTCCACACCGCCGCGACGAGCCCGTATTCGGTCGAGTTGGCGAGCTTGATCGCATCCGCCTCGTCGCTGAAGGGGAAGGCGGCGAGCACCGGGCCGAAGACCTCCTCCTGCTCCAGCCGGTTGCCGCGCGGCACTGTCCCGAACAGCGTCGGCGTCACATAGAAACCGCCATTGGGCACGCCCTGCGCGATCTGTCCCTCGGCGATGACCGGAATGCCGGCCTCGCGGGCCTGATCGATGAAGCTCTGAACGCGGCCACGCTGCTTGGCGTTGATCACCGGGCCGCAATCGAGATCCATTTCCGGCGTGCCGGCGCGCAGCTTGGTGAACTCCTTGGCGACCGCACCCATGAAGTCGTCATAGACGCGTTCCTGCACCAGCACGCGCGAACCGGCCGAGCAGGTCTGCCCGGTGTTCTGGACGATCGCCTTGCAGACGATCGGCACGGCGGCGTCGAAATCGGCATCGTCGAAGACGATCTGGGGCGACTTGCCGCCGAGCTCGAGCGTGCAGGGGATGAGATGCTCGGCGCAGGCGTGCTGCACCATCTTGCCGACCTCGGGCGAGCCGGTGAAGGACATGAAGTCGACCCCGTGATGGGCCGAAAGCGCCGCGCCCGCCTCGTGCCCGCGACCCGTGACGATGTTGATCGCGCCGTCGGGGAAGCCGACCTCGGAAGCCAGCACCGCCAGCCGCAACGCCGTCTGGCAGGCCTCTTCCGCCGGCTTCAGCACGACCGCGTTGCCCATGGCGAGCGCCGCCGTCAGCGAGCGGCCAAACATCTGCGCCGGATAGTTCCAGGGCAGGATATGGCCGGTGACGCCATGCGGCTCATGGATCACGTTGACGCTGTAGCCGTTGAGGAAGGGCACGATGTGGCCATGCACCTTGTCGGCCGCGCCACCATAGAACTCGAAATAGCGGGCGGTCGCCTCGATGTCGGCGCGCGCCTGGGCCATCGGCTTGCCGGTGTCCTGCGCCTCGATCTTCGCCAGCTCGTCGAAATGGTCGAGCACCTTGAGCCCGAGCTTGGAAATCAGCCGTCCGCGCTCGGCCGCTGTCAGCTTGCCCCAGGCGCCTTCATAGGCCGCGCGCGCCGCCTTCACGGCATCGTCGATATCCTCGGCCGTGCCGCAGGCGATGCGGGTGAACTCCTCGCCGGTGGCGGGGGCCAGCACGGCCATGGTCTCGCCGCTGCGGCCCGCCACATGGCGGCCGTTGATGAAGTGCTGGGTCATGGGGTTTCTCCTATCCGGGCCCCTCATGCGGGGCGAAAGTCTCGTTCGAAAGATGCCCTGCGCAGGGGCAGGCCGATCGGGTTTCAGCTCGATCCGATGACGAAGGGGTTGTGGATCGTCAGGCGGCCCTCCACGACCAGCCCGTCCTGCAGATCCTCTGACCAGAAGGTCGTGCAGCCGAGTTTCAGAGCCGCCGCGATCATCATCGCGTCATAGACCGAAAGCCGGTGGCGCTCGGCGATCTCGATGCCGGCGAGATGCGTTTCGAGATCGAGAGGAGCGACCGCGGACAGCAGCGCCCGGATCGCGTCGAGAGCCTCCCGCACCTCCCGCCACTCCATCGCGAGCTTGCGCCGCGCGACATTGGCGAACTCGTTGAGCGCCTGCACGCTGCTGGCACAGCCCTTTGCCAGCAAGGCCTCGGCGCGGGCCGAGCGGGTATCGTTGCAAAACGCGTAGACCAACACATTCGTATCCAGGAACTCGCTCGGTGCCGTCACCGCGCATTGGCCTCGTCGCGGTCGAAACGCCAGCCGGGCGGCAACGGCCTGCGCAGCGCGCGAACCCGTTCGAGCGCCCGTTCGCGGCTGCGGTCGAGGTCAATGTCGAAGGCGCGCTCGCCGGCGACGCGGATCTCGATGTCATCGCCCTCCTTCAGGCCAAGTGCCTCGACCACGGATGCGGGCAGGCGGACGGCCAGACTGTTACCCCAACGCGCGACCTGCATGACGCGACCTCCTGATATACTCCCGAAGATGTATATCTTGCGCTCCTCGTTGTCCAACGCCAGCCGAGGCCAGAACCCATCCGCGACCTAATGCAGCCCCGCCGCTTCGAGCGAACTCGCCGCCAGGCCGCCGGCCACTTCCGTGACCTCGCCACGCTCGATCGCATAGGCTCGCTCGGCGAAGCTGCGCAGCAGACTGGGATTGGATTCGGTGATGAGCAACGCGATCTCGGGATGGCTGTCGCGCAGCGCGCGCAGGGCGGTCGCGTAGCGCTGCGCCAGCACCGGGGCGAGGCCCTGGAAGGGTTCGTCGAGCAGGATGACGCGCTGCCCCACCATCAGCGCCCGGGCCAGCGCCGCCATCTTGCCCTGGCCGCCCGAAAGCCCCGCCGCCGCGCGGTGGCGCAGATCGGCCAGTTCCGGCAGCACCTGATAGATGCCCTCCAGCCGCCTTGCGATCTCGGCGCCCGGCACCTTCATCACCTCGGCCGGCAGGCGGATGTTCTCCTCGATCGAAAAGCTCGAAAATAGCCGCCGGTCCTCCGGCGCGTAGCCGATTCCGAGCCGCGGCCGCTCATGCGGCGGGATCGCCAGGATCGGCCGGCCGTCGAAGGCGATCGTGCCCTCGGTCACCGTCATGAAGCCCATGATCGCGCGCAGCAGGCTGGTCTTGCCCGCGCCGTTGCGGCCGATCAGCGCCACGGTCGCGCCCTCGGCCAGCGCGAAATCGACCTTGCGCAACACCTGCACACCTTCAATGACGGCCGACAGTCCCCTGATCTCCAGCATGGCTAGACTCCCACCCCGATCACGGTTTCGCGGACCTCGGGATGATTGAGGATCTCGTCGGGCGTGCCCTCCAGCGCGATGCGACCGCCCGACCAGACCGCGACGCGGCTGGCGTAGCGCGCGACCACATCCATGTCGTGCTCGACGAAGATCGCCGTCGTGGCGCGGGCGTCTAGCGCGCGTGTCAACGTATCCATGACCTGGAACTTCTCGTGGCTGGAGACGCCCGAGGTCGGCTCGTCCATGAAGATCAGCTTCGGATCCAGCGCCAGCGCCACCGCGATGTCGATCAGCTTGCGCATGCCCTCGGGCAGCTCTCGCACCGGCCGCTCGGCGGTGTCGCGCAGGCCGACGCTGTCGAGCAGCGCGATCATCTCCTCGCGCTTGGGGTGGCGGTCGAGCCGCAGGAAGGGCGACCAGGTGCCCTCGCGCGCGCTCAGCGCCAGCAGCAGGTTCTCCATCACTGTGTTGTCGGTGAAGAGCTGCGGGATCTGGAAGGAGCGGCCGATGCCGCGCCGCGTGATCGTGCGCGGCGACAGCCCCGTCACATCCTGCCCCGCGAAGATCACGCGGCCCGACTGCGGCTTCAGATAGCCAGTGCAGAGGTTGATGAAGGTGGTCTTGCCGGCGCCGTTGGGGCCGATGATCGCGATGCGCTCGTTGGCCCGCACGCTCAGCGAGGCGCCATTGGCCGCCAGCACGCCGCCGAAGCGCAATTCGAGATCGCGCGCCTCGAGGATGATCTCGCTCATCGCCCGCCCTCCCCGCCGGCGCCGGGTGCGGCCGCGCGCTTGCGACCCGCGATCAGGCCATAGAGCCCGCTCGGCGCGAAGAAGATGATGACGAGCAGCATCACGCCGAGCACAGCATGCCAGGTTTCGGGCGCATGCACGGCGGCATAGCCGCGGATGATCTGGAACATCAGCGCACCCAGGAAGGGCCCCGCCACGCCGCCGACGCCACCCAGGATCGCGATGAAGACGAACTCGCCCGAGCGCACCCAGTAGGCCAGTTCCGGCGTGACATGGCCCGAGACCAGAGCGATGATCGCGCCCCCCAGGCCCGCCAGCAGACCCGAGAGCAGATAGGCGCCGTAGAGCACCTTGCGGCTGGAAACGCCGAGATATTCCAGCCGCGTCTCGTTGGACTTGATCGCCTCCAGCGCCTTGCCACCCGGCGAGACGAGATAGCGCGCCACACCGAGCGCCGCGACCACGGCCAGCGCCAGTGTGATGTAGAACATCCAGAATTCGAAGGTCTCGCGATCGAGCGTCATGCCCGCGAGCGTCGGCCGCGGCACCCGCTTGCCGTCGGCGCCGCCGGTGACCGAGAACAGCTTTTCGAGCAGCGAGAAGAACACCATCGAGATGGCGAGGTTGAGCATGCCGAAGAAGATCGCGCGGTAGCGCACGATGAAGAGCCCGACGATCGCCGCGACGAGGCCCGACGCTGCAGTCGCGATCGGGACCAGCAGCAGCACCTCGTGGCCGAGGCTCGCCGCGGCCATGAAGGCGACGACATAGGCCGAAAACGCGAAGAACAGCCCGTGACCGAAGGAGACCTGGCCCGCCCGCAGCAACACGAGGATGCCGAGCGCCGCCAGCCCCTCGCACAGCGCGACGGTGAGGATGACCGTGGCCCAGGGCGAGATCAGCGGAAAGACGATGAGCGCGATCAGTAGCGCCGCGCCGATGAGATATTGGCGCGCCATCAGACTTTCCTCGTCTGCAACGTGGTGAACAGGCCTTCCGGCTTGATCAGCAGCACCGCGACCATGATCAGATAGGGGATCAGCACGTCGAACTCCGGCGCGAAATAGACCGCCGCCGAGCGTCCGAGCCCGATCATCAGGGCTGCGACCGCCGCGCCCTCGATGCGCCCGAGGCCGGCGGTGGCCGCCACGGCGAAGGACAGCACGATCATCCCAGAGCCGATGCCAGGCGTCAGCGAGGTCGTCGCCGAGGAGAGCGCCCCGCCCAGCGCCGCCAGCGACGCCCCGATCATGAAGGTGAAGAGATAGATCCGCGTCGCATTGATGCCCATCGCCATCGCTGCCTCGCGGTCCTGCGTCACTGCGACGATGGCCCGCCCGAAGGCGGTCCGCCGAAGGAACAGCCGCAGGCCGACCAGCACCGCGAGCGCCACCAGCGGGATCAGGATGAGCTGGTAGCGCGTGTAGAAGATGCCGAAGACCTCGACCGTGCCGAGCCAGTTCATCGGCGCGTTGGCGAAGAGCGGCTGCGTGCCGAACACGACCTTCTGCGCATCCTCCAGGATCATGAAGACCGCGAAGGTGACGAGGAGCTGCAGCACCTCCTCCTTGCCGTAGATCCGCCGCAGCAGCAGCGCCTCGACCAGCCCGCCGACGACGACGCCGACCAGGATCGCCGAGATCAGGAAGAGCGGAAAGGAGAGCCAGGTCGGCAGGCCCATCCCGGCCGCCGCCAGCACGGCGCTCGCCGCGACATAGGCGCCGATCGCGTAGAACGAGCCATGCGCGACGTTGAGCACGCCGAGCACGCCGAAGATCAGCGACAGCCCGACCGCCACCAGAAACAGCAGCGAGCCATAGGCGAGGCCGTCGAGCGCGGCGAGGAAGAGCATTTCAGGAGGCATGGCCATCCGATTCTGGATTGTGATCAACCGTTCCGCGCCATCCCGGACGCAGCGAAGCGGAGATCCGGGATCCATCGTAGAGCGCGGTGCCCTCCGATGGATCCCGGAGCTGCGCCGCTACGCGGCTTGTTCGGGATGACGGCGGCGGATGCGGCTGGTTCGATTACTTCGAATAGTCGAAGGTCTCGATCGACTTGTCGTTGACCATCTCGGGCTTGATCTTGGCGAACCACTCGAGCGACTTCTCGCCGACCGGGGTGGTCACCAGCTTGCCGGGATAGAGCGCCATCTTGTCATAGACCGCGAAGGGGTATTCCGGCACGCGCTTGGTGGTGCCGAGCATCTGGTCCTCGAGCCCCTGATGGTCGGAGCGGATGGTGATCGTCCCCGTCAGCGACTTGAACTCCAGCCCCTCGAAGGCGGTAATAACCTGCTCCTTGCTGGGCCACTTGCCGCCATTGGCGGCGGAGGCCTTCTCATAGGCCTTCACCAGCCCGGTCACGGCCTGATTCATGTGGAAGGTCGGGTAGATCGGATAGACGCCGGTCTTGTCCTTGTACTTCTTCACGAAGGACTGCATTTCGGGCGTGTTCTTGTACTTCGGATGCAGGAAGTAGTGGTCGCCGCGCGAGCCGACGATCACACCTTCCGGCAGCACATTGCCGAGCCGCTCCAGCGAGCTTTCCGCCAGTGGCAGCACAAAGGTCGACTGCTTCAGCAGGCCGCGCGCCGCCGCCTGCTGGACGAAGGTGTCGAGATCGCCGCCCCAGGAGGTCGAGATCACCACATCGGGCCGCAGCGCCGAGAGGCGGGTGATCTCGGTGGAGAAGTCGGGCGCGCCGAATTTCGGGAACAGCTCGGCGACGACCTTGACGTCGGGCTTCAGCGCCTTGAGGCCAGCCTGCAGCAGCGCCCAGGATTCACGGCCCCAAGCATAGTCCTGGTTGACGACCGCGATCGTCTTGAAGTCCGGCTTGGTCTTCATGAGGTAGAGCAGCGTCGCCATCATCTCGGCGCCGGCATGGCCCTGGGTGCGGACCGAATACTTCCACTTGCCCTCTTCGAAGATCGTCTGCGTGCCGCAATCCCACATCACGTTGACGACCTTGAGGTCCTCGGCGACGGGGGCGAGCGCGTTGCAGGAACCCGACGAGATCGCGCCGAACATCACCTGCGCGCCCTGGTCCTGGACGACGCGGCGATATTCCGAAATCAGCTGGTTGGTGCCCGCGCCCTCGTCGACATAAACCGGCTTCACCGGCACGCCGAGGATACCACCCTTGGCGTTCAGTTCCTCGAAGAACAGGTCGGCGGCATTGCGGCCGGGCACGCCGAAGACCGAAGCGGGTCCCGACAGGAAGGTCGCGATGCCGACGACCAGTTCCTTCGGCTTCTCCTGCGCCTGCACCGGAAGCGCCATCAGCGCCCCTAGAACGAATGCGGCTACGGCTGATCGTTTGATGGCCATCGGTTCCTCTCCCTGAATCCTCTGGAGCGCGCTCTTGGGCGGCGCACTGCCTGGAGCCGAGAGGGGTGCATGGGCGATCCGGCAGGACAAGTAGGATAAAACGATGAGGGCCATAGCGATTATCTATGGTGATCGCGGCACAGCGAGGATTTCGCTATGCCCCTCATCGCAAAACCCTATTTGACTTGGCTCCGGCTTCGACGGCCCGTCTGCGAGGGTGGATGGGAAGGCGGACCGCCGGAACGACGATGAACGCGCTCGAAGGAATTCTGGTGGTGGCGCTGGAGCAGGCGGTGGCCGTGCCGACCGCGACCTGCAAGCTCGCCGATGCCGGTGCACGCGTCATCAAGCTGGAGCGCGCCGAGGGCGACTTCGCCCGCGGCTATGACGATTATGCGAAAGGCCAGTCCTCCTATTTCGTCTGGCTGAACCGGGGCAAGGAATCCTGCCGGGTCGATCTCAAGCTGGAAGACGACCGCGCCATGGTCGAGGCCATGCTGGCGCAGGCCGATGTGTTCATCCAGAACCTCGCGCCGGGCGCCACCGGCCGGCTCGGCCTCGGCGCGGCCGATCTGCGCGCGCGCTATCCGAGACTGATCACCTGCGACGTCTCGGGCTATGCGCCGGGCACGCCGCACCACACGCGCAAGGCCTATGATCTGCTGATCCAGGCCGAATCGGGGCTAGCTGCCATCACCGGCACGCAGGCCTCCGGCCCGTCGCGCATCGGCGTCTCGATCGCCGACATCGCCACCGGCCAGGCGGCCTATGCCGCCATCCTCGAGGCGCTGCTGCGTCGCGCGAAGACCGGCCGGGGCTCCGCGATCCAGCTCTCGCTGTTCGATACCCTGGGCGACCTGATGAACGTGCCCTATCTGACGCGGCGCTATGGCGGCATCGAGCCGCCGCGGCTGGGGCTCGCCCACCCCTCGATCGCCCCCTATGGCGTCTTCTCGACCGCCGATGGCGATGTGCTGATCTCGATCCAGAGCGAGCGCGAATGGCAGATCCTCGCCCGCGAGGTTCTGGGCAGCGCGGCTCTCGCCGAGGACCCACGCTTCGCCACCAATGTCCTGCGGGTGCGGCAGCGTGAGACGGTGGATCGCGAGGTTCAGGCCCTGCTCGCGACGCGCTCCTTCGCCGAGGTCACCGCCGCGCTCGATCGCTATGCCATCGCCTATGGCACCGTCTCCAGCGTCGGCGACCTCATCACACACCCCGCCGCGACCGCCCTGGCCACCCCGACGCCGTCGGGCCCCGTCGAGGTCCTCGCCCCGCCCGCCATCGTCGACGGGCAGCGCGTGACGATGCGCCCCGTGCCGGCGCTCGGCCAGCATGACGAGGCGTTGCGGGCCGAGTTCGGCCGCTCTTCGGCCCCGTAAAGACAGCAACCATGCAGCACCCATCCGACCATGCCGAGATCCGCGACGCCGTCGCCCGCCTCTGCGCCGGCTTCCCGGGCGAGTACTGGCGCAAGCTCGACCGCGAGATGGCCTACCCGACCGAGTTCGTCGCGGCACTCACCGAAAGCGGCTTTCTCTCGGCGCTGATCCCGGAGGCCTATGGCGGCGCCGGCCTGACGCTATCGGCGGCGAGCGTCATCATGGAGGAGATCCAGCGCCAGGGCTGCAATGGCGGCGCCTGTCACGCGCAGATGTATGTCATGGGTACGGTTCTCCGGCATGGCTCGGAGGCGCAGAAGCAGGCCTGGCTGCCCCGCGTCGCCTCGGGCGAACTGCGCCTGCAGGCCTTCGGCGTCACCGAGCCGACCAGCGGCACCGACACCACCGCGCTGCGCACGACCGCCAGGCGCGAGGGCGACCATTACGTCGTCAACGGGCAGAAGATCTGGACGAGCCGCGCCGCGCAGTCGGACCTCATGCTGCTGCTGGCGCGCACCACCCCGCGCGAGCAGGTCGCCAAGCGCACCGACGGGCTCTCGGTCTTCCTGCTCGACATGCGCGAGGCGCTGAAAAACGGCCTCACCATCCGGCCGATCCGGACGATGATGAACCACGCCACCACCGAGGTCTTCTTCGACAATGTCCGCATCCCCGCCGGGAACCTGATCGGCGAGGAGGGCAAGGGCTTCCGCTACATCCTCTCGGGCATGAATGCCGAGCGCATCCTGATCGCGGCCGAATGCGTCGGCGACGCCAAATGGTTCATCGAGAAGGCCTCGACCTACGCCAAGGAGCGTCAGGTCTTCGGCCGGCCGATCGGCCAGAATCAGGGCATCCAGTTCCCGATCGCCAAGGCCTACGCCAATATGCGCGCAGCCGAACTGATGGTGCGCGAGGCGGTGCGGCTCTATGAGGCCGGCGAGAATGCCGGCGCGGAGGCCAACATGGCGAAGATGCTCGCTGCGGATGCCTCCTTCGAGGCGGCCAACGCCTGCATCCAGACCCATGGCGGCTTCGGCTTCGCCGAGGAGTACGATATCGAGCGCAAATTCAGGGAGACCCGGCTCTACCAGGTGGCGCCGATCTCGACCAACCTGATCCTGTCCTATCTCGCGGAGCATGTGCTGGGCATGCCGCGCTCCTACTGAAGGCTCTCGGATCCATGGACATCGACCATCTCCGCGGCTGGATCGGCAGGACGGAGGAGGCCTCGGATCTCGTCACGCCGCGCCTGATCGAGAGTTATGCGGCCACCTTCGCGCCCCATCTCGCGCCCGGCCCGCAGGGCGACGCGCCGCTCGCGCTGCACTGGTGTCTCGCACCACCCATCGCACCGATGAACGCGCTCGGGCCTGATGGCCATCCGGCGAAGGGGGATTTCCTGCCGCCGGTGCCGCTGCCGCGGCGGATGTGGGCGGGCGGGCGCCTTGAGGCGCTGGCGCCCTTACGCGCGGGCGATCTCGTCACGCGCCGCTCGACCATCGGCGACGTCACGGCCAAGGAGGGCCGCACCGGCGCGCTCTGCTTCGTCGCCGTCCATCACGAGGTCTCGACTCCGCGCGGCCTCGCCCTGCGCGAGCGCCACGACATCGTTTACCGCGAGGCCACGAGCCTGCCGGCCCCCGCAACTGCTGCCACAGTCACACCGGAACCGGCCGATCTCGTCTGGGAGATCGAGGCCAGCCCGACCCTGCTCTTCCGCTACTCGGCGCTGACCTTCAACGGCCACCGCATCCATTACGACCAGCCCTATGCGACCGCCGAGGAAGGCTATGCCGGGCTCGTCGTCCATGGTCCGATCCAGGCGACGCTGATGCTCAACATCGCCGCGACGCTGGCGGGAACCACGACGCTGGCGCTCGATTATCGCGGCCTGAGCCCGCTGATCGCCGGCGGCCGCTTTGCCGTCAAAGCCCGGCGCAACGCCGACGGCGGCATCCGGACCTGGACGGAAGGCGCCGATGGGCGCTTGCGGATGGAGGGAACGGCGCGTCCGCTTTAGGGGGCGCCGCCGGCCTCACCCGTACAGCATCGGCGGCCCGCCATCCTGGCCCAGCGTCGCCGTCCAGGTCTCGTCGGTGACGAGGCCGCGCAGGATCTCCCAGGACAATTGCCCGATCGCGCGCGCCGCCGCCGGCATCGGCCGCTCGGTCGAATAGGCGAGATAGACCTTGCGGTAGAGCGTCGGGCGCTCCAGCGGCCAGGTCTGGAACAGCCCGGCCTTTTCCTGCGCCGCCACCGCCATGCGCGGCAGGATGCTGTAGCCGAATCCCTGCTCCACCAGCCGCTTGATCTGGCTGTAGGATTCGATCTCGATTGCCGGCTGGATGGTCGCCCCGGCCGAGGCCGCCGCCTCGTCGATCTGGTCGCGCAGCCCATGCCCGATGCCCGGCAGGATCAGGTCGAGAGCCGCGGCATCGGCCATCGCCACGGCCTCGCCCGACGGCGCCGGCGAGCCGGTGACGCCCGAGGCGCAGAACAGGCAGAGCTCTTCGGTCAGGACATGGTGGATGCCGAGCCCCTTGGGATCGGAGGTCGAGTAGATCATCGCCAGATCGACCTCGCCGCGGCGCAGCCAGTCCAGCACGAAGCCGCTCATCGCCTCGGCGATGCGGATCCGGATCGCCGGATAGCGCTCACGCGCCGCCTGGATCAGCGGCACGCTGAACTGCTCGCTCACTGTGCCGGGCAGGCCGATCCGGACCTCGCCACCCGGCAATTCGGCCTCGCCGCGCACGGCTTCGCGCAGCGCCCCGAACTCGGCCAGGATGACATGCGCGCGGGCCAGCAGGCGCTCCCCCGCCTCCGTCGGCAGCACGCCGCGCGTGCCGCGATGCAGCAGCGCGACGCCGAGCTCGTCCTCCATATGCCGCAGATGCTGGCTCAGCGCTGGCTGCGCCACACGCAGCTTGGTGGCGGCCTTGGAGAAGGAGCCCTGTTCGACGATCGCCGCGAAATAGCGAAGCTGCCTTAAATCCATCGCCGTTCGGGTCTCCCTGGGCCTGCGGCAAGCCGCAGGCCTGCATAGCGGCGCCGCGCACCCATGACCAGCGAGACCCCGCGACTGCGCCAGCTTTGCGTTATGGCGGCTAGAGCGAAGCGGTATTGGTCGAAGCCGCGGGCGCGGGTGCATCGTTCTCCCCGGATCCGCAGGCGCTCCGTCGCCCTTCGCGCAAGCCCCACAGAACAGGCCCCGAAGGCCGGCCCTATCGCAATGATCCCGGAGGAAATGCCATGTCGAACGACCCGTTCCGTCTGCCGTCGGCGAGCCGCCGCGGCTTCCTGGGCGCAGCCGCCGCCCTCGCCGCCACCGGTAGCGGTCTCCCGCTCATCGGCCCGGCAGCCGCCAAGGCGCCGCTCTCGAAGACGCAGCCGGCCTATTTCTACCGCTTCATGCTGGGAACGGCGGAGGTCACCGTCGTCTCGGACGGGCCGCTGCCGCTGGGCGATCCCGGCACGAGCTTCCTCGGCGTGCCGAAGGAAACCGTCTACGGCATGCTGGAGAACAGCTTCCTGCCCAAGGACAACGTCGTCCTCGAGCAGAACATCCCGATCGTGAATTTCGGCGACCGGCTCGTCATGTTCGACACCGGCATGGGCTTCTCCAAGGCCTTCGGGCCCACCACAGGCCGGCTCATGAAGAGCATGGAGGAGGCCGGCATCAAGGCCGGCGACATCGACGACATCGTCTGCAGCCACGCCCATATCGATCATATAGGCGGCATCTGCACGGCGGACGGCAAGCCGCTCTTCCCCAATGCACGCATCCATATCAGCCAGACCGATTTCGATTTCTGGACGGACGAGAGCAAGCTGGGCTCGCCGCTCAAGGCCTTCATCGAGCATGCCCGCGCCAATCTGCTGCCGGTGCGTGACCGCATCGTTTTCTTCAAGGACCAGCAGGAGTTCCTGCCGGGCGTGCAGGCGATCGCGGCGCCGGGCCACACCGCCGGCCACCACATCTTCAAGGTCGCCTCGGCGGGCAAGTCCTTCGTCTTCCTCGGCGACCTGACGCACCACGCCGTGCTGCTGACCGAGAACCCGCGTCTCGAATTTGCCTATGACAGCGACCCCAAGCAGGCCGTGCAGTCCCGCGTTCGGCTCCTGACGATGCTGGCGCAGGAGAAGACGCCGGTGATGTCCTACCACTTCGCCTGGCCGGGCTTCGGCAACCTCGCCAAGGCGGGCGAGGGCTTCCGCTACTACCCTGCGCCGATGCAGCTCATCCCGGTCTGATCGGTCCGGCGCGCCCGGCCTCCCGCGGCCGGGCGCGTTCAGGCCCCCTCGTCGCTCGCGCCTGGCGGGTCATAACCCGGCAGGCGCGACACAACCCCGGTCACGGGCCGCAGATGCTCGTCGAGCACGGCGCGCGCCCGCGCCTCGTCGAAGGCCCGCAGCGCCGCGATGAAGTCGCGATGCTCGACGCGGATGCGCTCGATCCGACCCGGATCCACCGCCAGTGCCCGCATGGCGACCCGCTGCTGCCGCGCCCCCAGCGACTGGTAGAGTTCGGACAGCACCTCATTGCCGAGCGCCTGCACCATACCGAAATGGAACTCGCGGTTGAGTTCGACACGGGCGAAATGGTCACTGCCGGCAATCGCGTCGAGCCGGTCGAGCACAGCCTCCATCGTCTCGGGCAGCACGATCCTTTCCCGGCAGATGCGGGCGACCGCATAGCCCTCGATCATGCGGCGGGTCTCGTAGAGATCGGCCAATTCCTGCGCCGTGACCTGCCGCACCAGCGCCCCCCGGCGCGGCAGCAGGTCGATGAAGCGCTCCGCCTCGAGCCTGTGGAAAGCCTCGCGGACCGGCGTCCGCGACACGCCCATGACCGAGGAGATCGCCTCCTCCTCGACGAAGGAGCCCCCGGCATAGACGCCGCGCAGGATCTGCTCGCGGACATGCGCATAGACCCGCTCGCGAGCCGGCCGGGACTCCGCATCCTGCGCCTGGGGCGGCGTCATCACGTTCAATCTGGGCATCCCGATTTGGCTACCGAAGCGGCAACTCTAGGCGCTTCGGCTGCGAACGGCAAAAATCCGCCACGTATACACGACGCATGACCGCCATGCGCTGCCGGACTGGCGTCGCCGCCCCGATGGCGCTCTTCTTGCCAGACAAGGGACGCCGGACAGACGCGACAACGCGCGCGGCGACGACGACCACAGCGAGGAGAAAGCCGATGACGATCTCACGCCGCACGATGCTGGCCGCCGGGCTGGCCGCGCCCTTCGCGAGCCTGCCACTGCTCTCCCGCCCCGCCAGCGCCCAGCGGGCCGCCGGCATTCTCCGCTACGGCCTCTCCGCCTTTCCGCCCAATCTGCAGCCCTGGGTCTCGACCGGCGCCTCGGCCGGCACGGTCAAGATGCTGATCCACCGCAGCCTGGTGTCCTACGGCCCGAAGGGCGAGCTGCGCGGCGAACTGGCAACCTCCTGGTCGCTCGACGGCGACGGCGCCTGGGTCTTCAAGCTCAGGCCCGGCTGCGTCTTCCACAATGGCGATCCGGTCACCGCCGAGGACGTGAAGTGGTCGATCGAGCAGATCGCCGGCGAAAAATCGACCGCCTATATGCGCAGCCAGTTCCAGAGCGTCGAGCGCATCGAGATCCCCGACCCCGGCACGATCCGGCTGGTCACCAAGACGCCGCAGGCGACGCTGCCGAGCTGGTTCGGCAACTACAACACCTTCATCCTCTCGCGGAAATCGACGCCGACCGAGTTCATCGGCGCCGGCCCCTTCCGGCTGGTCGGTCAGGAGCGCGGCTCTTCCGTCGAGATCGCGGCCTTCGACAAGTTCTACAAGCCCGGAATCCCGAAGCTGAAGGGCATCAAATTCGTCGTCTATGCCGACGAGAACCTGCGCTTTGCCGCCCTGCAGTCGGGCGATGTCGACATGATCGAATATGTCCCCTGGCAGTCGATGGCAGCCGTCGAGGCCGATCCGCGCCTCAAGCTCGACAGCCAGGAGGGCCCGTTCATGGACGTGCTCTTCAACGGGACGAAGCCGCCCTTCAACGATCCGCGCGTGCGCCGCGCCATCGCCCATGCCGTGCGCCGGGAGGACATCGTCAAGGTCGCCTTCTTCGGCCGCGGCAAGCCGCTCGAGGGCCTGCCGATCGTCGAGGGCACGCCCTGGTGGGACAAGGACCTGTCGCGCGGCTGGAACTACGATCCCGCCCGCGCCAAGGCGCTGCTGACGGAGGCGGGTTTCGGCAACGGCTTCCAGACCACGCTGCTCGCGACCGCCCAATTCGGCATGCACAAGGACACCGCCGAGATCGTCCAGCAGCACCTCGCCGCCATCGGCATCCAGTGCGAACTGCAGCTGCCCGACTGGTCGACCCGCGTCGCCCGCGGCTCGAAGGGCCAGTACGACATGGCGATCCACGGCGTCTCCTCGGACAACAACGATCCCGACGGGCTGACGGTCGTGCTCGACACGACGCTCTCCCCCAGCCATGGCCGCTCCTTCCGCGTCGACGCCCCGCGCACCATCGCAGCCCTCGCCAGGGGCCGCGCCGAGTTCGACCAGGCCAAGCGCGTCGAGATCTACAAGGAGATGCAGCGGGCCGCGCTGGAGGAGGTGCCGATGGTCGGCCTCGCCTGGCGCAGCCAGGGCTACGGCATGGACAAGGGCGTGATGGGCTTCACCAACCTGCCCGGCGCGCTCTCCAACTCCTCCGGCAACATGCTCGAAGAGACCTATTTCGGATGAGCGCGACCTGGCTCGCGCGCAAGCTGACGGTCGTCGCGGGCCTTGCCTGGCTCGTCGCGACGATCGTCTTCCTGGCGCTGCACATGGTGCCTGGCGACCCCGCCGAGCTCCTGCTCTCGACCGGCGGCGTCTCGCCGGACCCGGCCTCCGTCGCCGAGCTGCGCGAGAAGCTCGGGCTAGAGCGCCCGCTCTTCGTGCAATACGCCGCCTTCCTGGGCGGGCTGCTGCGCGGTGATCTCGGCACTTCGCTGGTCGATGAGTATCCGGTGATCAGCGAGATCGCTCTGCGCCTGCCGCGCACGCTGGAACTGATCGCCGCCGGCAGCGTCATCGCGATTCTGGTCGGCGTGCCGGCGGGCGTCTTTGCCGCGCTCGACCGCGGCGGCGCCTTCGACCGCGCCGCCTCCGCCGTCACGGCGCTGCTGCTGGCCGTACCCGTCTTCGTGCTGGGCACGCTGCTCGTGCTGCTCTTCGCGCAGACACTGCGGATCATGCCGGCCGGCGGCTTCGTGCCCTTTTCACAGGATCCCGTGCAGCACCTGAAGCTCCTGACCCTGCCCGCCATCGCCATCGCCAAGGGGCTGGCCGCCGTACTGTTCCGGATGACGCGCGCGGCGATGCTGGACGCGCTCGCCAACGACTATGTCCGCACCGCCCGCGCCAAGGGCCTCTCGCCCACCCGCGTCATCGTCGTCCATGTTCTGCGCAATGCGCTGAACCCGGTCGTCACCGTGCTCGGCCTGCAGATGGGCACGCTGCTCGGCGGCACGGTGCTGGTCGAATACGTCTTCAACTGGCCGGGCATGTCGACGCCGCTGCTGCGCGCCGTCGAGGGCCGCGACTACCCCATGGTGGTTGGCATCGTGCTGACGATCTCGGTGCTGTTCCTGCTGCTCAACCTCGTGGTCGAGCTCGTCCATGCCCTGCTCGACCCGCGGGTGGCGCATTCATGAGCGGCAACCGGCATTTCAAGCGCCTCTGGCTGCCCGGTGGCTTCGTCGCCCTGATCGCGCTGGCGGCGCTCTGCGCGCCGCTCTTCCCCCTGCCCGACCCGATCCGCCAGGACGTCGCCAACCGCCTCGTCGGCCCGATGGCGGGCTCCTGGCTCGGCCGCGACGAGTTCGGGCGGGACGTGCTCTCGCGCCTGCTCTGGGGCGCGCGCACCAGCCTGAGCGTCGCCTTCGCCTCCGCCCTGACGGCCGGCGCCATCGGCGTCCTGCTCGGGCTGATCGGTGGCTGGGGCAAGGGCGCCGCGGCCTTCCTCTCCGTGCGCAGCATGGACGTGGTGCTGTGCTTCCCGCCCGTGCTGCTCGCTTTGCTGGTGGTGACGCTGCTCGGCCCCGGCGCCGCGACGCTGATCCTCGTGCTCTCGGTGCTCTATCTGCCGGGCTTCGCCCGCGTCACCCATGCCGAGGTCCGCGCGGTCAAGCACCGCGACTATGTCGAGGCGACGCGCGCGCTCGGCGCCCGCCCCGCCTATCTCCTGCTGCGCACCGTGCTGCCCAACATCGCCGGGCCGATTCTGGTCCAGCTCTCGCTCGCGGTCGCCGCCGCCGTCGTGCTGGAGAGCGGGCTCTCCTTCCTCGGTCTCGGCGTCGTCCCGCCCGCCCCGTCCTGGGGGCTGATGATCCGCGGCGCGCGCGCCACCATGGAGCAGGCCCCGCTGCTGCTGGTCTGGCCCTGCGCGGCGCTGACGCTCACCATTCTCGCCATGAACCTGCTCTGCGACGGCCTGCGCGACGCGCTCGACCCGCGCACGGGCGGCCGTTGAACCACCACCGAAACCTGCAAGGACATAGTCCCATGGCTGCCAAGACCGACCCCCTCGTCCATATGGGCACGATCACCGGGGGCGAGGCCCGCGAGATCCTGAAAGAAAACCCGGTGATCCTGCTCCCCATGGGCAGCCATGAGGACCAGGGCCCGCACGCCCCGATGGGCGACTACCTCCTGGCCGAGAAAATCGCCGAGCTCGCCGCCATCCGCGCCAGCAAGGCCGGCACGCGCACGCTGGTGGCGCCGGTCCTGCCTTTCGGCGGGGCCGACTGGTTCGGCTCGATGACCGGCGGCATCGCGATCTCGCAGGCGACGCTGACCACCGTCATCGCCGAGATGGTGGATTCGCTGCATCGCAACGGCCTGACCCGTATCATCGTGATCAACGGCCATGGCGGCAATGTCGGCCCGATCTCGGAGGTCGCCCGCGAACTCTACCTGCGCGAGCAGATCGTGCTGCCGAGCCTATATCTCTGGCGCATCGGCTACGGCCTGCTGCCGGGCATCCTCGGCGGGGCCGACAAGGCGGCCGCCGTCGCCGGCCACGGTGCCGATCCGCTGACCTCGATCGGCCTGCATCTCTTCCCCGAGCTGATCCGCAAGGACCTGATCCCCGAGGCGAAGCCGCTGAAGCGCGATCCGGTCCTCGATCTGCCCTTCACGGGCTTGGGCCTCGCGAGCTTCGAGGGCCACGAGGTCGCGATGCCCAACGAGTATGACGAGACCTACAATCTCGGCGTCGCCAAGGGCGATCCGCGTCTCTGCTCCGCCGAGACCGGCGCCGCGCTCACCGAGAAGCTGACCGACATCTGCGCCCGCTTCATCGCGCATTTCGCCAGCAAGGTCGCAGCCTGATCCGGCCGGCCGCCGCGCAGCCCGCGCGGCGGCTCGCCACGCCCAGCCGCTCATCCTCATTCCGGGAGGTTCCCATGCCGACTCGCCGCCGCCTGCTCCAGACCGGCCTCGCCACCATCGCCATGCCCTCCGTGCTGCGGGCCCAGAGCCTGAGCGGTCAGATCACGCTGATGTCCTACAGCGGCATCTTCCAGGACAACTACACTAAGGCGGTGGTCGAGCCCTTCCTCGCCGCCAACCCGGGCGTAAAGGTGAACTACGCGCCGGGCGGCACCTCGGCGCAGATGGTCGGCTCGGTCAGGGCCCAGAAGGCCGATCCTCAGATCGACGTCGTCATCATGGACGTCACGACCTCGAGCATCGGCAACATCGAGGGCCTGTTCGAGAAACTGACTCCGGCGGAATTTCCGGTGCTCGAGGAGCTGGCCCCCGAGGCGCGCGCAGCCGGCGGCGAGTTCGGCCCGGCCGTCACCTTCGATCATCTCGTGCTGGTCTACGACACGCAGAACCTGAAGCCCCCGATCACGAAGCTGGCGGATCTCTGGCGCCCGGATCTGAAGGGCCAGCTCGCGCTCTCGGCCCCGCCGAACATCCAGGGCCTCGCCCTGACCGCGATGGTCGAGAAGATGGAGGGCGGCGACCATCGCAAGTCGATCGACGCCGCGATGCGGAAGCTCAAGGAGCTCGCCCCCTCAGTGAACACCTTCGAGCCGAACCCGGACGGGTATTCGCTGATCCTGAACGGGGTGGTGAAGGTCGCGACCGGCTGGAACGCCCGCTCGCAGCTCTATGGCGACCAGTCCAACGGCCGGATCGGCACGCTGCTGCCGCCCGAGGGCTCGGTCTTCCAGATCAACACGATCAATCTCACGGCCGGCTCGAAGAACCGCGCGGCCGCAGCCGCCTTCGTGAAACACGCCCTGTCCCAATCGGCGCAGAAGGCCTTCACCGAGCGGATGTTCTACGCCCCCACCAATGCCAGGGCGCAGATCGACCCCAAGGCGGTCGCCCGCACCGCCGCAGCGCCGGAAAGCCGCGCGAACATGATCCCCGTGGACTGGAACGACATCCTGAAAGTCCGCGACCAGTGGAACAACCGCTGGCGCCGCGAAGTGATTTCGGCCGCCCGGTGAGCCCGGTGCGCGGCGTCATGCTCGCCCTTGTGGCGAGCATCCACGTCTTGGACACCGCGCCGGATGGAGAAAGACGTGGATGGTCGGGACAAGCCCGACCATGACGGATCAGCCCGGAATGTCTGGATCATGAGCTATCTCGAACTGGCCGGCCTGCAGAAGCGCTACGGCGCCTCCATCGCGGTCGACGAAGTCTCGCTGTCGGTCGCGAAGGGCGAATCCGTCGCCCTGCTCGGCCCCTCCGGATGCGGCAAGACCACGACCCTGCGCATGCTGGCCGGGCTGATCGCTCCCGACCGCGGCACGATCCGCGTCGACGGCACCGAGATCACCAGGCTGCCGGCGCATAAGCGCAACATGGGCTACGTCTTCCAGTCCTACGCGCTGTTTCCGCATCTCTCCGTCGCCCGCAACGTCGCCTTCGGGCTGGAGGAGCGCGGCGTCGCCAGGGCCGAGATCGCACGGCAGGTCGCGGAGGGGCTCGCCATGGTCCAGCTCGGCCATCTCGGCGAGCGGCGCCCGCGCGAGCTCTCCGGCGGCCAGCAGCAGCGCGTCGCTCTCGCCCGCGCGCTGGTGATCCGCCCCTCCGTCCTGCTGCTAGACGAATCCCTCTCCAATCTCGACGCCAAGCTGCGCGACGCGATGCGCCACGAGATCCGCTCGATCCAGCGCTCGCTCGGCATCACCACCCTCTTCGTCACCCATGATCAGGTCGAGGCGCTGACGATGTGCGACCGCATCGCGGTGATGAACCGCGGCCGCATCGCCCAGATCGGCACCGCCGAGGACATCTACGAGCGCCCCGCGACACGCTTTGTCGCCGAGTTCGTCGGCCGGATGAACGCGCTCCCCGCCACGCGCGACGGCGACGGCAAGGTCCTGCTCTGGGGCGGGCGTCAGCAGCTCGCAGCCCCGCTCGAGGGCGCGTTCGACCTCTTCGTGCGGCCGCAGCGCATGCGGATCGTCGCGCCCTCGGAGACCGTCGGCGAGACGAACCTGCGCGTCGCAGGCCGCGTCCTGCGCAGCGTCTTCGTCGGCGACCATGTCGAGGTCCTGGTCGAGGGCGCAGGCGGGCAGCTCACCGTCGAGATGCCGTCGGGCACCGCGCTCCCGGCGGAGGGCGACGAGGTCGCGGTGATCTGGCCGACCGCCGACAGCCTCGCCTTTGCCCGCGAGGCGGCATGACCGGCGCGCTCCGCCTGCCGCTGCTGCTGGTCCCAGCGGGCCTCTTCGTCCTGGCGATCTACGCCTGGCCGACGCTGCTGCTGCTGCGCAACGGCTTCAACGAGGTCGGGCCGACCGGCGCGATGGTCGAGGCCTGGTCGCTGAAGACGGCGGCCGACACCTTCGCGGACGGCTTCACCTTCGAGCTGACGCTGAACTCGCTGCAGCTCTCGCTCAGCGCCACCGCGATCGCGCTCGCTTTGTCCTATCCGCTCTCGCTGTTCCTCTTCCGCACCGAGTCCCGCTTCCGCGGCCTGCTCGCCGTCATCGCGATCATGCCCATGCTGATCTCGGGCGTGGTGCGCGTCTTCGGCTGGCTCGCCATCCTCGGCGACCGCGGCCTCGTCAACGGCCTGCTGCAATCGCTGGGACTGATCTCCGCGCCGCTGCGGCTCGTCTTCAACTGGACCGGCGTCACCATCGGCCTGGCCGAGAGCATCATGCCCTACATGATCCTGGCGCTGCTCGCCGGCTTCGGCCAGCTCGACCGCACGCTCGAGGAGGCGGCCCGCTCGCTCGGGGCGTCGCCGTTGCGCACCTTCTGGCGCGTGACGCTGCCGCTCAGCCTGCCCGCGCTCGCGCTCGCCGCGGGACTCGGCTTCATCCTCTCCATGTCGGCCTACATCACACCGAAGCTCCTGGGCGGCGGACGCGTCTTCGTGCTGGCGACCGAAATCTTCGAGCAGGCGACGACCAACACCAACTGGCCGGTCGCGGCCGTACTGGCGATCTACACGCTCGGCCTGCTCCTGCTGCTGCTGGTCCTATCCAACCTGCTGGCGCGGGGGCTGCGGCGATGAACGGCGCCGGTCCCGTGCTCTCCACCCTCGCAGGCATCGTCTACGCGCTGATCCTGGCGCCGATCATCGTCGTCGTGATGCTCGCCTTCTCGGCTGACAACTTCATCCTGTTCCCGCCCTCGGGCTATTCCCTGCGCTGGTTCGAGGCCCTGAGCGCGCATGCGCCGCTGCTCTCGGCGCTGGGGCTGAGCGTCCAGGTCGCCAGCGTCGTCACGCTGCTCTCGCTCGCGCTCGGCGTGCCTGCCGCCCTGGCGCTGGCCAAAGGCACGTTCCGCGGCAAGGAGGCGCTGACCGGCTTCTTCCTGGCGCCGCTGCTGCTGCCGACGCTGATCACCGGGCTCGCTTTGCTCCTGTTCTTCACGCCGCTGCGGCTCACCGCGACGCTGCCGGGGCTGGTTCTCGGCCACATGACGGTGACGGTGCCCTTCGTCATCCGGATGATGACGACGGCGCTCTCGAACCTGCCTCATGACATTGAGGCCGCAGCCGCGACGCTCGGCGCCACGCCCTGGCGCGTCGTGCGGCGCGTGACGCTGCCGCTGGCGACGCCGGGCCTGATCGCCTGCGCCTGCCTCTCCTTCCTGCTGTCCTTCGACGAGACGGTGATCTCGCTCTTCATCTCCGGCCCGCGCGCCTCGACGCTGCCTGTCGAGATGGTGCGTTATGTCGAGGGCCGGACCGACCCGCTGATCGCCGCCCTCTCCGTCGTCCTCATCATCGCCACGCTGATCATCGTGGTCGCGGTGGAACGCCTCGTCGGCGTCGCCCGCGCCGTCGGCAAATAGGAGACCATCATGCCCGACTACCGTATCGCCCCGATGCCGGATCAGCTCCCGGCCGCCCTCGTCGCGAAGCTGCTCAAGGTCGAGACCGCGACCGTCGGGCACTCGCAGCACTGGGGCTTTATGGATCGCGGTATCCAGCCGCTGCTGCGCACCAAGCGGATCGCCGCCGCGGCGGTGACGCTCGCCATCCCCGGCCAGGACTCGACGCTGCTGCACCACACGCTCGGCCTGCTGCGGCCCGGCGACATCCTCGTCGTCGACCGGCTCGGCGACGACAAGCACGCCTGCTGGGGCGGCGGCGTCACGGTCGCGGCCAAGGCGGCCGGCGCGGTCGGCGGCATCGTCGACGGGCCCTGCACGGACCTCACCGAGATCCAGGACAGCGACTTCCCGATGTGGTGCCGCGGCATGTCCCCGATCACGACGCGGCTCTACAATCTCGGCGGCACGCTGAACCTGCCGATCTCCTGCGGCAACGTGCCGGTCAAGGCCGGCGACGTCATCCTGGCCGACGAGTCCGGCGTGCTCGTGCTGCCGCGCGACGAGGCGGAGGCGATCGCCGACGCGGCCATCGCCAGACAGGAGCGCGGCGAGCGCACGCAGGATCGCGTCCGCAAGGGCGAGAAACTGGGTGACATCTCGGGCGCGACGAAGATGGTGCTCGACGCGCTGGCGCAGCAGGCCGGCTGAGGAAGCTCACATCATGACCGCCACCGCCCGCGCGCCCCGCATCACCCCCTTCACCTGCGACAAGAGGCCGGCGACGGGCTCGCGCGGCATGGTCGTCACCAACCACCCCCTCGCCTCGGCCGCAGGTTCGCAGATGCTGCTGGCGGGGGGCAACGCGGTCGATGCGGCTGTGGCCGCGCTCTTCGCGCTGACCGTCGTCGAGCCGATGATGGTCGGCATCCTCGGCGGCGGGCTCGCCCATATCCGCATGGCCGATGGCCGCCATGTCGTGCTGGACGGGCTCTCGACCGCGCCGCGGCGCGCCACGCCCGACATGTATGACTGCCTCTCCGACGAGATCGGCAAGCAGCGCGACGTCCGCGACCGGGAGAACGTGGTCGGCCCCAGGGCCGTCGCCGTGCCAGGCGCACTGGCCGGCTGGTGCGAGGCGCTCGCCCGCTTCGGCACGCTGCCGCTCGCCGAGGTGCTCCAGCCCGCCATCGCGCTGGCCGAGCGCGGCTTCACGGTCACGCCCTATCTCTCCAACTGCATCGCCGACAACATCGCCGATCTCGCGCGCGATCCGGGCCTCTCGGCGCTGTTCCTGCGCGATGGTCAAGCCCTGCCTGCGGGTACGAGGCTGGTCCAGAGCGACTATGCCAAAAGCCTGAGCCTGATCGCCGAGACCGGCCCGGCCGCGCTCTATGGCGGCCCGCTCGGCCAGGCGCTGACCGATTTCATGGCGGCGAAGGGGGGCCTGATCGGCCCCGACGATCTCACCGCCTACCGGGTCGAGACGCGCGAGCCGATCCGCGGAAGCTATCGCGGCCACGAGATCCTGGGCCCCCCGCCGCCGGCCTCCTCGGGCGTCCACATCGCGCAGATGCTCAACATCCTCGAGGGCTACGACATCGGCGCGCTCGGCTTCGGCTCGCCGGACGCGGTCCATCTCCTGGCCGAGGCCCTCAAGATCGCCTTCGCCGACCGCGCCGTGGCGACCGCCGATCCCGCCTTCGTCAAAGTCCCGGTCGCTCGGCTGATCGACAAGGCTTATGCCGACGAACGCCGCGCGCTCATCGCGATGGACGAGGCCAAGGCATGGTCTGCGGGACTAGCGCCGGGCGAATCGAACGACACCACCCATGTCACGGTCGCCGATGCCGACGGCAACGTCGTCACCGCGACGCAGACCATCAACGGCCTGTTCGGCGCCTGCACCCAGATCCCCGGCACGGGGATGCTGACGAACAACTACATGTTCAATTTCGACCCGCATCCCGGCCGCGCGCTCTCGATCGCACCCGGCAAGCGCGTCTTCACCTCGATGGCCCCGATGATCGTGCTGAAGGAGGGCAAGCTCGCCTTCGCGCTCGGGCTGCCCGGCGCGCTGCGCATCTTCCCCTCGGCCCTGCAGGCGATCGTCAACCTGATCGACCACGGCATGAGCCTGCAGGAGGCGGTCGAGGCGCCGCGTGTCTGGACCGAAGGCGGCGTGCTCGAACTCGAGGAGGCCTTCCCCGAGACGGTGGCGGAGGCGCTGCGCGCGCGCGGTCACCGCATCGTCCGGATGCCCCGCATCGCCGGCGGCATGAACGCCATTTCCTTCGGCACCGACGGCACACTGACCGGCGCCGCCTGCTGGCGCGCCGACGGCACGCCCGTCGCGGTCTCGGGCGGCCTCGCCCGCGCCGGCGCCCGCTTCACGATCTGACAACGGAACCCGACGATGACCGAGACCATCTGCCTCCTCGACATGACCACGCCGGCCCGCGCCGAGAAGCTGCGCGCCCTGCTGCCGCCCGGCTTCGTGCTGACCCATGGCACCGCCCGCGGCGACGAGCACATGAAGGAGATCATCGCCGAGGCCGACTACGCCATCTCCGGCCAGGTCGCCGTCTCCGGCGACGTCTTGCGCGCCGGCAAGAAGCTGAAACTGCTGCACAAATGGGGCGTCGGTTACGACAACATCGACATCGCCACCGCCAAGGAACTGGGCATCAAGGTCGCCCGGACGACGGGCAGCAACGCGCTGCCCGTCGCCGAATTCGCGCTGGGCCTCATGATCTCGGCCCTGCGCTATATCGGCTACGGCCATGCCGAGCTGAAGAAGGGCCACTGGAGCACCGGCAGCCTGCCGGGCGAAACCTTCATGCTCTCGGGCAAGACCGTCGGCATCATCGGCTTCGGCGCGATCGGCCAGAACGTCGCGAAGCTGCTGCGGGGCTTCGGCTGCACCATCCTCTACAGCAAGCGCCAGCCCCTCACGGCAGAGGAAGAGGCGGCGCTCGGCGTCCGCCACGCCAGCCTGGACGCGATTCTCGCGCAGGCGGACGTCGTTTCGCTGCACTGTCCGCTGACGCCCGAGACCACCAACCTGATCGGTCGCGAGGCTTTCGCGAAGATGAAGAAGACCGCCGTGCTGATCAATGTGGCGCGCGGCGGGGTCATCGACGAATCGGCGCTGGTCACCGCGCTGCGCGACCGCGAGATCGCGGGCGCGGCGATGGACGTCTATGCGATCGAGCCGCTGCCGGCCGACAGCGAACTGCTGACCCTCGACAATCTCGTCGTGACGCCGCATCTCGCGGCGATGGCCGCGGACAATTTCGCCCCCACCGTTTCGCGGATGTTCGCCAACATCGCCCATGTGTCGCGCGGCGAGCCGGTCCCGGCAAAGGATCTCGTCGTCTGAAACCCGGGCCCGCCCCGGCGGCGCCTTGACCTGAATCAAGGCTCGCCGGCACCGCCGCCGCTAAGCCTCGCCCATGACAGCGTGCGCGTAGAGCGCCGCAGGGTGAGCAGGGGCTGGGCATGGCGACCACGGGCAATCCGATCCGACAAGCGACGACAGGCGAGATGGTGGGCATCGCGCTTGCCGCGGTGAGCTTCCTGGGCTTGCTGCTGATCGCCGCCAAGACCGACCACGGCGCCTATGCCTTTCATGCCGCCGTCGGCATGGCCGCGGCCCTGGCGACCATCTTCCTGATCGGCAACCGCTGCTTCAAGCCGGGCACCGGCCCGGCGCCGCAGGAAATCGATGGTCGGCCCAATTACAATATGGAGCCGGTCAAGTTCGCGACGCTCGCGGCGCTCTTCTGGGGCATCGCCGGCTTCACTGTCGGGCTGATCATCGCGCTTCAGCTCGCCTTCCCGGTCCTGAACTTCGATCTGCCCTGGATCAATTTCGGCCGCCTGCGCCCGTTGCACACCTCGGCGGTGATCTTCGCCTTCGGCGGCAACGTGTTGATCGCGACCTCCTTCTACGTCGTCCAGCGCACCTCCCGCGCCAGGCTGGCGGGCGATCTGTCACCCTGGTTCGTGGTCCTGGGCTACAACCTCTTCATCGTCATCGCCGGCACCGGCTATCTGCTCGGCATCACCCAGGGCAAGGAATACGCCGAGCCGGAATGGTATGCCGATCTCTGGCTGACCATCGTCTGGGTCGCCTATCTGCTGGTCTTCCTGCTGACGCTCGCCAAGCGCAAGGAACCCCACATCTATGTGGCCAACTGGTTCTATCTCGGCTTCATCGTCACCATCGCGGTCCTGCATCTCGGCAACAACCTGACGCTGCCGGTCTCGATCCTCTCGCCCAAGTCCTACATCGTCTGGTCGGGCGTGCAGGATGCGATGTTCCAGTGGTGGTACGGCCATAACGCCGTCGGCTTCTTTCTGACCGCCGGCTTCCTCGCGATCATGTATTACTTCGTGCCCAAGCGCGCGAACCGCCCGGTCTACAGCTATCGCCTCTCGATCATCCACTTCTGGGCGCTGATCTTCATCTACATCTGGGCCGGGCCGCACCACCTGCACTACACCGCCCTGCCCGACTGGGCGCAGACACTGGGCATGACCTTCTCGATCATGCTCTGGATGCCCTCCTGGGGCGGCATGATCAACGGAATCATGACCCTCTCGGGTGCCTGGGACAAGCTGCGCACCGACCCCGTACTGCGCCTGATGGTGGTCTCGCTCGCCTTCTACGGCATGTCGACCTTCGAGGGCCCGCTGATGTCGATCAAGGCGGTCAACTCGCTGTCGCACTACACCGACTGGACCATCGGCCATGTCCATTCCGGCGCGCTCGGCTGGGTCGCCTACATCTCCTTCGGCGCGATCTACTGCCTCGTTCCCTGGCTCTGGAACCGCAAGGAACTGTATTCGCTCAAGCTGGTGAACTGGCACTTCTGGATCTCGACCCTCGGCATCGTCCTCTACATCTCGGCAATGTGGGTCTCCGGCATCCTGCAGGGACTGATGTGGCGCGCCTACACCTCGCTGGGCTTCCTCGAATACTCCTTCATCGAGACCGTCGCGGCGATGCACCCCTTCTACGTCATCCGGGCACTCGGCGGCGCACTCTTCCTCACCGGCGCGCTGATCATGGTCTTCAACGTCTGGATGACCATCCGCAGCGGCGAGCCGGAGAGCGCCCAGGACAACGCCCCGCTTCAGCCCGCCCTCGTGCCGGCCGAGTAAGGACCGCTTCCATGACGAGCATCGAACACAACGCCCCGCGCAAGTCGCTCTGGTCCAAGCACAAGATCTTCGAGACCAACTCCATCATCCTGATCATCGGCGTCCTGCTGGTGATCTCGGTCGGTGGCCTGGTCGAGATCGCGCCGCTCTTCTACCTGAAGAACACGATCGAGAAGGTCGAGGGCATGCGCCCCTATACCCCGCTCGAGCTGGCCGGCCGCGCCATCTATGTCCGCGAGGGCTGCTACAACTGCCACAGCCAGATGATCCGCCCGCTGCGCGACGAGATCGAGCGCTACGGCCATTACTCGCTCGCGGCGGAGAGCATGTACGATAAGCCCTTCCAGTGGGGCTCGAAGCGCACGGGGCCGGACCTCGCCCGCGTCGGCGGCAAGTATTCGGACGAATGGCAGCGCGACCACCTGGCCAATCCGCGCGCCCTCGTGCCGCAGTCGATCATGCCCGGCTATCCCTTCCTGACGAAGACCGAACTGAAATTCGACGACATCGCCGACGAGCTGCGTGCGAACCGCGGCAGCGGCGTGCCCTACACCGACGAGATGATCGCCCAGGCCGCCAGCGACCTGCGTGCCCAGGCGACGCCCGACCATCCCAAGCAGGGCGAGCTCGAGGCGCGCTATCCCAAGGTCCAGGCGCGCGACTTCGACGGCGACCCGAGCCGCATCACCGAGGCCGACGCACTGATCGCCTATCTGCAGGTGCTCGGCACGCTCGTCGACTTCAAGCTCTACGACAACAAAGCCAACATCCGCTGACGGAGGGCATCATGGACATGACCTATCAGTGGCTCGCGCGCTTCGCGCAGTCCGCCGGCCTCCTCTACTTCGTCGGCATCTTTCTTTCCGTCTGCGTCTACGCCTTCTGGCCGGCCAATCGCGCCCGGTTCGAGGAGGCCGCCCGCACCCCGTTGCAGGACGACTGAACCATGGCTCAGCATCAGGACCATCACGAGGTGGACGCCAATACCGGCGTGTCCACGACCGGCCATGAGTGGGACGGGATCCGCGAACTCAACACGCCGCTGCCGCGCTGGTGGCTCGGCATCTTCTACGCGACGATCGTCTGGTCGGTCGGCTACTGGGTCGTCTATCCGGCCTGGCCTCTGATCACCGGCGCGACCCAGGGCGTCATCGGCTATGCCTCTCGCATCGAGATCGCCAAGGATCTCGCTTTGCTGCAGCAGCACCGGGCGTCCCAGTCCAGTGGGCTGGCCGAAGCCTCGCTCGAGCAGATCAAGGCCGACCCCTCGCTCTTCCGCATCGCCATGGCCCAGGGCAAGGCCGCCTTCGGCGACAACTGCGCAGCATGCCACGGCGTCGGCGGCGCCGGGTCCAAGGGCTATCCCAACCTCAACGACGACGACTGGCTCTGGGGCGGCTCGCTCGCCGAGATCCACCAGACACTGCAGAACGGCATCCGCGTCGCCGGTAATGCCGAGACGCGCATCAGCCAGATGCCTGCCTTCGGCAAGGACGGCGTACTGAAGCCGGCCGAGATCCGCGCCGTCGCCAACCATGTCCGCGAAATCGCCGGTCTGCCGACCGAGGCGAATGCCGATCTTGCCAAGGGACGCGAGCTCTTCGCCACCAACTGCGCCGCCTGCCATGGCGACGCCGGCAAGGGCAACAAGGAGCTCGGCGCGCCGAACCTCACCGACGCGATCTCGCTCTATGGCATGGATCTGGCCTCGCTGACCGAGACGATCACCAACAGCCGCGCCGGCGTGATGCCGGCCTGGGGCCAGCGCCTCGATCCGACCACGGTCAAGGCCCTGACGATCTATGTCCATTCGCTCGGAGGGGGCCAGTAGCCATGGCTCTCCAGGAGACCGATCTCGGGGATCTGCCGCTCTTCGCCCCCACGAAGAAGGTCTATCCGCAAAGCGTGTCCGGCCCCTACCGGCGCGCCAAGTGGATCATCCTCGGGCTCTGTCTCGGCGTGTACTATCTGCTGCCCTTCCTGCGCTGGGAACGCGGCCCGAACCTGCCCAACCAGGCGGTTCTGGCCGACCTTGCCAACGCCCGCTTCTACTTCTTCTTCATCGAGATCTGGCCGCAGGAGGTCTATTACTTCACCGGCCTGTTGATCATGGCCGCCTTCGTGCTGTTCGTGATGAACGCCGTCGCCGGGCGCGTCTGGTGTGGCTATCTCTGCCCCCAGACCGTCTGGACCGACCTTTTCCTCGCGGTGGAACGGTTTTTCGAAGGCGATCGGCGCGAGCGCATCAAGCTCGACGAGGGCCCCTGGACCGCCGGCAAGGTGCTGCGCAAGACCGGCAAGCACGCGGTCTGGCTGCTCATCGCCTGGTGGACCGGCGGCGCCTGGGTCCTCTACTTCGCCGATGCGCCGACCCTGGTGCGCGATCTCGCCACCTTCCAGGCCCCGCTGACGGCCTATGCCTTCATCGCGATCCTGACCTTCACGACCTATGCCCTCGCCGGAATCATGCGCGAGCAGGTTTGCAAGTTCATGTGCCCCTGGCCCCGCATCCAGGCCGCGCTCACCGACGACGAAGCCCTCAACGTCACCTATCGCTACGACCGCGGCGATCCGCGCGTCTCGGTGAAGCAGGCCGAGCGCCTGCGCAAGGAAGGCCAGCCCGCGGGCGACTGCATCGACTGCCGGCAATGCGTCGCCGTCTGCCCGACCGGCATCGACATCCGCGACGGAGCCCAGCTCGACTGCATTCAGTGCGGGCTGTGCATCGACGCGTGCGACAACGTCATGGAGAAGATCAGCCGTCCCAAGGGGCTGATCGGCTACGACACCGACGATAACGTCAAGCGGCGCATCGCCGGCGAGAAGCCCGTCTACAACCCGCTGCGCCTGCGCACGATGATCTATGCCGCGCTGATCCTCGTGGTCGGCGGCGCCATGGTCTTCCAGCTCGCCACCCGCCGCACGGTTGAACTTTCGGTGCTGCACGACCGTTCCCCGCTCTTCGTGCGTCTCAGCGACGGCTCGATCCGCAACGCCTTCACCATCCGCATCCTGAACAAGCGGCCCGACGAACGCCCGGTCGCGCTGACGGTCCACGGCCTTCCCGGCATCCGGATCGAGGCGGTGGGCGTCACGCCAACGGCGGATCTGCGTCCGGTCGTCACCGTCGGCCCGGACTCGTCGCGCGAGGTTCGCGTGCTGGTGACACTGCCGCCGGATGTCCGCCCCGAGAAGACGCAGCCCATCACCTTCACCGCCGCCGATCTCTTCGCCGGCGAGATGGTGACCGCCACCGACCATTTCATCGCGCCCTGAGGGGGCACGCCATGTCCTGTTGTGGAGCCTTCATCATGCCCGTGGATCTGACCGCACCGGTTCGTCCCCGCACCGCGGAGCCCTTCCGCCTCAGCGGCCGGATGGTGCTGGCCACCTTGATCGGCTTCTTCCTCGTCGTCGCCGGCATGAACGCCGTGATGATGACGATCGCGATCAGCACCATGCCCGGCGTCGATGTGAAGAGCGCCTACGAGACCAGCCAGCACTACAACGGCGAGATCGCGCGGATGCAGGAGCAGGCGGCGCGCGGCTGGACCGCAGAGGCCGGGCTGCGCCGCAGCGGCGCCGACGCCATCTTGACCCTGTCCCTGCGCGACCGCGCCGGCGCGCCCGTGACGGGGCTGTCGGTGACGGCGCGGCTCGAACACCCGGCCACCCGGCGCGAGGACCGGGACGCCGCGCTCTCCGAGGCCGTGGCAGGCACCTACGGCACCCGCTTCCTGGCCGTTCATGGCGGAGGTTGGACCCTCGCCATCTCGGCGCGACGCGGCAGCGAGACAGTCTTCGTCTCGCGCAGCCGGATCGTGCTGGAGGACTGAAGCATGGCCGCGCAGCAGGATCTCTCCGTCTTCGTGCGCCATGGCGAAGGCGGTGTCGCGGGCATGGAACTCGCCGTCGAGGGCATCCGCTGCGCCGGCTGCATGCACGCGATCGAAAACGGCCTCTCCAAGGACGCCGCCATCCTGAAGGCGCGGGTGAACCTTGCCCTGAAGCGCGTCACCGTCGAGTGGCGCGAAGGGGCGCTGCGTCCGGAGGCGGTGATCGAGCGCCTCGGCGCGCTCGGCTTCAAGGCCTACCCCTTCCTGCCCTCGGCCGAGCGCGACAGCGTCACGGTCGAGGAGCGGCGGCTGCTGCGCTACCTCGCCGTCGCGGGCTTCGCCGCGATGAACATCATGCTGCTCTCGGTCTCGGTGTGGTCGGGTGCCAATGGCGATATCAGCCCCGTCACGCGCGACTTCTTCCACTGGCTCTCGGCCCTGATCGCCTTGCCGACGGCGGCCTATGCCGGGCGGCCCTTCTTCGAGAGCGCGTTGCGGGCCCTGCGCGCCGGCGCGGTCAACATGGACGTGCCGATCACGCTCGGCATCGTGCTGGCGCTGGGCATGTCGGTGGTCGAGACCGCCAATCACTCCGACCACGCCTATTTCGACGGCGCGGTCATGCTGATCTTTTTCTTGCTGATCGGCCGCTATCTCGACCAGATGATGCGGCGGCGCACCCGGGACCTCGCCGGCAATCTCGCCGCACTCAAGGCCGAGACGGCGACCCGTCTGATGCCGGATGGCACCACGGTGACGCTGCCGATCGCCGCGATCGCGCCCGGCGATCTCGTTCTGGTGCAGCCGGGCGAGCGCGTCTGCGTCGATGGCATCGTCGAGACCGGGCATTCCGAGATCGACCGCAGCCTCGTCACTGGCGAAACCGATCCGGCGCCGATCGGCGCCGGCGCCCAGGTCCATGCCGGGACGATGAACCTCACCGGCGCGCTCGGCGTCCGCGTCGTCGCGGCCGGCGCCGGTACCCTTCTCGATGAGATCGAGCGACTGATGAGCCAGGCGGTGGAGAGCCGCTCGCGCTATGTCCGCCTCTCGGACCGGGCCGCCCGCCTCTACGCCCCCCTCGTCCATGCCACGGCGCTAGCGACGCTGGTCGGCTGGATCGCCTTCGGTCTCGCCTGGCAGGAAGCCCTGATCATCGCAATCACGGTCCTGATCATCACCTGCCCCTGCGCGCTCGGCCTCGCCATCCCCGCCGTGCAGGTCGTGACCGCCTCGGCGCTATTTCGCCGCCAGGTCATGCTGAAGGAGGGCGATGCGTTGGAGCGGTTGGCGGAGGCGGATGTCGTCGTCTTCGACAAGACGGGGACCCTGACCCTGCCCGAGCCCGACCTGCTGAATGTCGAAACCATCGACGCCAGCAGTCTTGCGGCCGCCGGGGCGCTCGCCGCCGCAAGCCGTCACCCCCTCGCCCAGGCGATCAGCCGTGCGGCCGGGCTCCCTGCCCCGTTGCCCGGCGCGCAGGAGCGACGCGGCCTCGGCCTCTCGGCCCTGGTCGACGGCATCGAGATGCGTCTCGGCAGCCCCGCCTTCTGCGAGGCGCAGGCGCTGGCCGAGCGGGTCTCGACCGAGCATCCGACGGCTTCGCTGATCGCCTGGCGCCATGGCGACCGGGCGATCGTCTTCGCCGTCGGCCAGAAGCTGCGCCCCGAGGCGCAGGCCTGTGTCGAAGCGCTCGCCCGCCTCGGCCTCGCGCCGATGATCCTCTCCGGCGATCGTGACAGTGCCGTCGCAGCCGTCGCCCGCGAACTGGGCATCACGCAATGGCGCTCAGGTCTGCGACCGGACGAGAAGCTGCATGTCCTCGACGACCTCGCGGCACAGGGCCGCAAGGTGCTGATGGTCGGTGACGGGCTCAACGATGCACCCGCGCTTGCCAAGGCCCATGTCTCGATCTCGCCGATCAGCGCGACCCACCTCGCCCAGGCGGCCGCCGACATCGTTTTCCTCGGCGACAGCCTCGCGCCGGTCGCCGAGACCATCGCCATCGCCCGCAAGGCCCGCACGCTGATGATGGAGAACCTCTGGTTCGCCGTTCTCTACAACGCCGTTGCCGTCCCCATCGCTGTCGCCGGCTTCGCGACGCCGCTCGTCGCCGCCGCAGCCATGTCCGGCTCCTCGCTTGTCGTCACGCTCAATGCCCTGCGCGCCGCACGTCAGCCGGCGGCGCCCCTCGCACAGGCCGGATCATGAACATCCTCGTCATCCTCTTTCCCCTGGCGCTGGGGCTCGGTCTTGCCGGACTCGGGGCCTTCTTCTGGTGCATGCGCAACGGCCAGTATGCCGATCTCGAGGGCTCGGGCTGGCGCGTCCTGCAGGACGACGATCTCGGGCTCGACCCCGTCGAGGATCTGCTGGACGAAGACGCGACGACGCCGCCCCGCGGCAAGCGTCAGCACGCCTGATTGACAGGTCGGGCGATCTGAAACATTGGGTTCGCCCAGAGTGGGAGCGGCGATTGCGGCGCTCCCGTTCACTCCCCGACAGGGCGGAACGGGCACGATGACCACGGCTTCACCCCGGCGCGTCCTGTTGACCGGCGCGGCCGGTTTCGTCGGCTTCCACGTCACGCAGGCTCTGGTCGCCCGCGGCGTCGAGGTTCTCGGCATCGACAATCTGACGCCCTATTACGACCCAGCCCTCAAGCAGGCGCGGCTCGACCGCCTGCTGCCGCGTGCCGGCTTTTCCTTCCAGCCGCTCGACATCGCAGACTATGACGGGCTGCTGGCAGCCTTCGCTGCCTTCCGCCCGGAGGCGGTGATCCATCTCGCGGCCCAGGCGGGGGTGCGCTACTCGCTCGACAACCCGCGCGCCTATGCCCACTCCAATCTGGACGGGTTTCTCTCGGTCCTGGAGGCCTGCCGGGCTCACCCCGTCGCGCATCTGGTCTATGCCTCGTCGAGTTCCGTCTATGGCGCAAACGCCAAGGTGCCGTTCAGCGAGCATGACGGGGCCGACCACCCGGTGTCGCTCTACGCTGCGACCAAGCGCGCCAACGAGCTGATGGCCCACAGCTACGCCCAGCTCTACGGCATTCCGGCCACTGGCCTGCGGTTCTTCACTGTCTACGGCCCCTGGGGCCGGCCGGACATGGCCTATTTCAAGTTCACCAAGGCGATCCTCGAAGGCCGGCCGATCGAGGTCTATGCCGAGGCCGAGATGAGCCGCGACTTCACCTATGTCGACGACATCAGCGAGGCGATCGTCCGGCTGACGGCGCTGCCGCCCGCTCCCGATGAAGCGGGCGCGACGGCGGACCCCGCAACCGCCGCAGCGCCCTGGCGGATCTACAACATCGGCAACCACACGCCCGTCCGCCTCGACCGCTTCATCGCGGTGATCGAGGCCGCCTGCGGCAAGGCCGCGATCAAGACACATCTGCCGATGCAGCCGGGCGACGTGCGGGCGACCTATGCCGACGTTTCCGACCTGATGGCGCGGGTCGACTTCCGACCCGACACACCGATCGAGACCGGCATCGCGCGCTTCGTTGCCTGGTACCGCGACTTCTACGGCGTCAGCGGGAGCTGATCAGCCGCCGACGACCTGTCGCGAGAAACGCGCCACCGAATCATCCAGCCGACGGGCCGAGCCGTCGACCCCGGCTGCGGCTTCCGAGACCTGCCGGCCATTGTCCATCGTCAGGGCGGCATCGGCCGCGACGAGATCGATCGCGTTCGCGGCGCGCTGGGTTTCCTTGACCGCCCGGCTGAGCAGATCGACCATGGTGCGGATGGCCTCGGCCTGCTGGTCGACGGCGAGCACGATCCCGCCAGTGGCCCCGACAATGGCATCGGTGGAGACGCTGATGTTCATCACCGCCGCCAGCGAACGCTCGGTCGAGGCGCGCACCTCTTCGATCCGCTCCGAGATCTCCTGCGTCGCCGCCTCCGTGCGCTCGGCCAGGCTCTTCACCTCGGTCGCGACCACGGCGAAGCCGCGCCCCGCGACGCCGGCGCGCGCGGCCTCGATGGTTGCGTTCAGCGCGAGCAGGTTGGTCTGGGCGGCAATCTCGCGGATCAGCTCCGAGACCTCGCCGATATCCCGCACCGATCGCGTCAGCTGCTCCTTGATCGCGACCGACGCTGCCACGTCCGACGCTGCGGTCCGCACCAGCTGCGTCGTCCGGTCGGCTTCGGTGCGAATCAGCGCGATGGTGTCGGTCAGCCGTCGCGAGCAGGCCTCGACCGATGAGATGTCGTCGCTGGCCTCGCCCACCTGCTTCAGCATGCCGCCGAGCTTCTCCTGCGAACGCTGGGAGATGGCGACGAGCTGCTCGGCGGCGCTGTTCATGTGGACCACCGACTGGAACACCGGCTTGAGAATCGCCCCGATCTCGCGCCGGAAGGCGTCGGCCTGGCGTTCGACATCCTCGCGCCGCGCCTCCTCGAAGCGCGCCTGGGCCTGCGCGTCGAGCCCCAGAGCCTGCGCGCTGCCGATAGCGCGAACCCGGTCGATGAAGAGCTGTGCCATGCTGCGCAGCGAAACCAGCATCACCGAACCATAGATCCACTGGAAGGTCAGGTTCTCGACCGCATGGTCGAGCGGCGACAGGGCGATATGGAGGATGCGCGCGCCCAGGATCAGGCCTGCGAAGAGCAGCGCGGCCGACGGCATGCTCGCCATGGTGAAGGTGCCGGCGCAGACCAGCCCCGCCAGCAGCGTCGCGGTCAGCACCTCCATTTCGGGAACGCGGGTCGGATTGAAGACGATCGCCATCACCAGCCAGGGCGCGGCCATCAGGGCTGAGTCGATCAGGATCCGGTCGTTGAACTTGGCGGACGGACTTTCTTCTCGCGCCCGCTCGCGGATCCGCGTGATCCGCAGGATACCGAGCACGCCGATAGCGACGACGGAGGCGCTCCAGAACAGGGGAAACCAGAGCCAGCCATGCACCATGGCCGTGATCGCGACCAGTACGGCCGACAGCAGGTTGGACAACAGGATGGCCGGAAGCACCCGGGCGAATTGCTCGCCCTGCGCGCGGCGCAGCGCCGCGGCATCGGCCTCGTCGAGCGGGACGATGCCGAGCCGGCGGTTCACCCAGTCATTGTAGCGTGCCGGCCATGTCGCTTGCGCTGTCATGACCGGCAGGCCCATTTCGTCGCGTCCACGCTCGCCTCCAGCGCGCATCCGGGAGGCGACATTAGAAAAGACATCTCAAGCAGCGGTTAACGATGACGCTGCGTCAATCGCTCAAGTTGCACCGCTCTCGTCTGTCAGACGGCTCCGTGCGCTTCGACGTAGAGCGCATAGAGCGAATGGCTGCTCGCCATATAGAGGCGGTTGCCCTTGGGGCCGCCGAAGCAGAGATTGGCGCAGCGTTCGGGCAGGCGGATGAAGGCGAGCGGCTTGCCGGCCGGGCTGAACACCATGACGCCGTCGAGATCCTCGGGCTTCCCGCGCAGCGTGAAGACCTTGCGCCCGCCCATATCGGTCGGTTCCGCATTGAGGGCGCCGTTGCTGCCATAGCCGCACCAGAGATTGCCGTCGCGATCGACCCTGAAGCCGTCGAGCGCCCCGAAATCGGCCGCGTCGACGACCTTTGTCTTGTTCGAGGCCTTGCCCTGCGCGTCGATGTCGAAGCTCCAGATGCTGCGGTTGGGCGTGCCGCGCCACTCCACCACGTAGAGCTTCTTCTCGTCGGGCGAGAAGGCCAGACCGTTGGGATTGAGCAGATCGGTGACGACCGCCGTCAGTTTCCCGTCCGTGCCGATGCGGTAGACATTGGTGGTAGCCTGCTCGGGCTTGGCGCGCGACCCTTCCCACTCGCCATTGATGCCGAAGAGCGGATCGGTAAACCAGATCGTGTGGTCGGACTTCACGACGACGTCGTTGGGCGCGTTCAGCCGCTTGCCCTCGAAGCGGTCGGCCAGAACGGTGATCTTGCCGTTCGTCTCGGTGCGGGTGACCCGGCGCGTGACGGAGTGCTCGCAGGTGACGAGCCGGCCCTGCCGGTCGCGCGCATTGCCGTTGGCGAAATTGGCGTTCTCGCGGAAGACGGTGAAGCTGTTCTTCACCTCGTCGTACTTCATGATCCGGTTGTTGGGGATGTCGCTGACGAGGACATAACGCCCTGCCGGGAAATAAACCGGTCCCTCGGCCCAGCGCATGCCGGTCGCGACCTGCTCGATCGTGCTCGAATAGATGCGATACTTCGCGAAACTCGGATCGAGGATCTCGACCGACGGATCGGGGTAGCGCTGGTTCGGCTTGAACGGAAAGGCCTGTCCGAGTGCCGGTCCGGCCAGTGCGGAGCCGGCAGCGGCGAGGCCGCCCGCAAGCCATTGACGACGCGACGCTTCAACCATGATGTCCCCCCAGATTTTTGGCAATGATGGTCGTGGCGGGACGCGCCGCTCGGCACCGTCCCGATTCAGCCCGTGTCACGGCCGGCTTCGCCGTCTTGTCTGGTGATGTGCCGGCGGAGCGGCGCTGCGGCGGTCAGGACCAGCCGGGCCGCCACGCGGCGAACTCGCTCTTGGTCTGCTCGTTCGCGGGATAGAGCCCGAAGATGCCCTGCCCGCCGCGCACGCGTTCCGCAACGAAATCCTCGTAAGCCGTCTGCTCATAGACCTCGGGCGCGATCTCGTTGGCGAGATGGGCGGGGATGACGCAGACTCCCTCGCCGTCGCCGACGATGATGTCTCCCGGATAGACGGCGACGTCGCCGCAGGCGATCGGCGCGTTGATGTCGAGCGCGTGGTGACGGATCAGGTTGGTCGGCGCGCTCGGGCGGTTGTGATAGGCCGGGATCGCCATCGCCGCGATCTCGGGCGAGTCCCGGAAGCCGCCATCGGTCACGATGCCGGCGACGCCGCGTTGCATCAGCCGCGACACGAGGATGCCACCGGCCGAGGCCGCGCGCGGATCCTTGCGCGAGTCGATCACCATGACATGGCCAGGCGGGCAGTCCTCGACCGCGCGGCGCTGCGGATGCTGCGTCCCCTCGAAGGTGCCGAGATGATCGAGATCCTCCCGCGCCGGGATGTAGCGCAGCGTGAACGCCTCCCCGACCATGCTCTCGCCCTTCTGACTCAGCGGCCGCACGTCCTGGATGAAGACATTCCGGAAGCCGCGCTTGAACAGCGCCGTCGTCAGCGTCGCGGTCGAAACGCGCTTCAGCTTCTTGCGGTTTTCGTCGGTGAGGGTGGTCGATGTCATCGCGGCGCTATCCGGTTCTCGTGACGCAGTGGATGTGGGACGGGCGTCATTCTCGGGCTTGACCCGAGAATCTCAGGACCAGATCGCTGGTTTCCGAGATGGTCGGGTCAAGCCCGACCATGACGCTGGCTCATTCGATCACTCGATCCGGACATTCGCCTTCTGCGCCACATCGGCCCAGCGCTTGGTCTCGGCGGCGATATGGGCGGTGAACTGCTCCTGGGTCGAGCCGACCGGATCGACGCCGAGCTTCTTCATCTGATCGATGACCGCAGGCTCGCGCATGATCGCCTGGACCTCGGTGGACAGCTTGGCGACGATCTCCTTCGGCACGCCCGACGGCGCGAAGAAGCCGTGCCAGGAGGCGGCGGCATAGCCCGGGATGAACTCGGCCAGCGCCGGCAGGTCCTTGGCAACGGCGAGGCGTTCAGGCGTCGCGGTGGCGAGCGCGCGGATCTTGCCGGCTTCGACATGCGGCCAGGCGATGGTGATATTGTCGAAGGTGATCTGGATCTGGCCGGAGAGAAGGTCCTGCGTCACCTGCCCGCTCGAGCGATAGGGCACATGCACCATGTCGGTGCCGGTCGAGACCTTGAAGAGCTCGGCCGCCATATGGGTCGAGGTGCCGGCGCCGGACGAGCCGAAGGAATACTTGCCAGGGTTCTTCTTCAGCAGATCGATCAGCTCCGGCACCGTCTTCACCGGCAGATCGACATTGACCATCAGGATGTTGGGCACGCTCGCCACCTGCGAGATCGGCGCGAAATCCTTGATGTGGTCGAAAGGCATCTTGGCATAGACGGCCGGATTGATCGCATGGGTCGAGACCGTGCCCATGGTCAGGGTGTAGCCGTCGGGCGTCGACCGCGCGACCGCGGCCACGCCGGTGTTGCCGCCGGCACCCGGCCGATTCTCGACGATGAACTTGCCGCCGAGACGCGCGCCCAGCCTGTCGGCGAGCACACGCCCGAGCAGGTCGGTGGTGCCGCCCGCCGCGAAGGGCACCACGATCGTCACCACCTTGCTGCCGGGATAGTCGCTTTGCGCCTGCGCGGCCGGGGCGGCCATCAGGCAAATTGCGGCGGCCAGTGCGGCCCTGCGTGTCATCGTCATCCGTCGTCCTCCCATGACTGTCGCGGTGCCGGCACGTCGATGCCGGCGCGGTCCGTTATCGGATCCTTACCGACTCCGATAGCACAGGATTCCAGATTTGAAATCTGAAATTTCAGACTTGTCGCCGCTTGTCCTTTGTGGTGAGTGATGCGGAGATGGAGCATGGCTCCGCGGGCCGCCCGGCGGATTCGCGGGGCTGGTGCCCGCTCCGGACTTAAGATGCCCCAGACCCTGACCATCGAACCCGTCGCCCCGCATCTGCTGCGCTCCCTGCGCGAGCATGTGCATGAGCGGCTGCGCAGGGCGATCGTCGCAGGCCGCTTCCGCAATGGCGAGCGCCTGAACGAGCGGCATCTGGCCGAGATGCTGGGCGTCAGCACCACGCCGGTGAAGGACGCGATCCGCAAGCTGGAGAGCGAGGGGCTGGTGCGCACCGAGGCGCGCCGCGGCGTCTTCGTCGAGTTCTCCGCCCGCCAGGCGCTGGAGATGGCGCTGGGGCGCGCGGCGCTGGAAAGCGTCATGACCCATATCGCCGCCAACCGCCTGAGCGAGGGCGATCTCACGGAGATCGCGCGGCTGATCGAGGAAATGGCCCATGCGACGCAGCACAGCGCGCTGGAAGACCTCGTTACCCTGAACGAGGCCTATCACGGCGCGATTCACCGCATTTCCGGCTGCGGCTATCTCGAGCGCCGGCTCGACGGGCAGCGCATGTACGACCATGCCCAGCGCATCGCCCTGCTCTCGGAGCCGTCCGAGCGCGGCCAGGGCTTCGAGGAACATCGCTCCATTTACGAGGCGCTGCGGGCGCGCGATCCCGCGCTCGCCGAACAGAGAATGCGCCGCCACATCGTCCGTTCGGCGAAAGCCCATGTGCGGCAGGTGTTCGGCGCCGACGCGGAAGGGTTGGACTATGACGAGTGATAAAGTCCGCAGTGCGCTGCGCGGCATTTCGGGCGTGCATGTCACCGCCTGGGGCGCCGATGGCGAGGCCGATTGGGCCGTGACGGGCCAGATCGTCGCGCGCATCGCCGCAGCCGGCATCCACAACATCGTTTCTGCCGGCAACACCGGCGAGTTTTACCCGATGACGACGGACGAGGTCGTGCGCAGCCATGCCGTCGCGGCCGAAGCCGCCGCCGGCAAGGCGCTGGTCACCGCCGGCATCGGCCGGTCGCTGCGCGAAGCCGTCTCGACCGGCAAGCTTGCAGCGAAAGCCGGTTGCGATGCGGTCATGGTGCATCACCCGCTCGACCCCTTCGCCGCGCCGCAGTCGCAGGCGGACTACATCCTCGCCATCGCCGAGGCGCTGACGCTGCCGCTGGTGGCCTATATCCGCTCCGACGCGATCGGCGTGAAGGATCTGGTGCGCGTGGCGACCCATCCCAATGTCGCCGGCGTGAAGTTCGCCTCGACCAACATGATGCTGTTGTCCGAATGCGTCCGGGCTACGCAGGGAACGCGCGCCAACTGGATCTGCGGCCTCGCCGAGGGATGGGCGGCGCCCTTCTACGCGCTAGGCGCCCGCGGCTTCACCTCTGGCCTGATCAATGTCGCCCCCGACCGCTCGCTCGCCGTCTGGCATGCGCTGGAAAAGGGCGACTACACCGCCGCCCGCAGCGAGGTCGATGCCATCGCCGGTTTCGAGACGCTGCGCACGAGATACGGCAACGGCGCCAACGTCACCGTCGTCAAGGAAGCCCTCGGCCTGCTCGGCACCAATGTCGGCCCTGTCCGCCTGCCCGGTCTGCCGGATCTGAACGCCGAGGAAAAGGCGCAACTGCGCGCCATCGTCTCCGGCTGGAGCACTCAGCGCGCGGCGGCAGAGTAGGACTCCCTCGTCATGGTCGCCCTTGTGGCGACCATCCACGTCTTCGCGCGTCGAGGCCCGCGGTCAAGACGTGGATGCTCGGGACAAGCCCGAGCATGACGGTGAACGTGGCCAACACAAGAAACCACCCGAGGACACGCCATGACCACCCATCCCCGCAAGACGCCCGAAACCCTGCGCTCGAAGCGCTGGTTCGGCGCCAGCGATCTGCGCTCTTTCGGGCATCGCTCGCGCGCGCTGCAGATGGGGTTTGCCCATGAGGAGTTCATGGGAAAGCCGGTCATCGGCATCATCAACACCTGGTCGGAGATCAACCCCTGCCACACCCATCTGCGCGACCGCGCGGATGCGGTGAAGCGGGCGGTCTGGGCGGCGGGCGGCTTCCCGGTCGAGATCCCCGTGATGTCGGTCTCGGAGCAGTACCAGAAGCCCACCACTATGCTCTATCGCAACTTCCTGGCGATGGAGACGGAGGAATCGATCCGCTCCCACCCGCTCGATGGCGCGGTGCTGCTAGGGGGCTGCGACAAGTCCACGCCGGCCCTGATCATGGGCGCCTGCAGCGCCGGGCTGCCCTTCATCTATGTCCCGGCGGGGCCGATGCTGCGCGGCAACTGGGCCGGCAAGGTGCTGGGCTCGGGCGCCGATGTCTGGAAATACTGGGCCGAGAAGGAAGCCGGCAACATCACTGACGACCAGTGGAAAGACATGGAAAGCGGCATCGCCCGTTCGCATGGCACCTGCATGGTGATGGGCACCGCCGCCACCATGATGAGCCATGCCGAGGTGCTGGGCCTGACGCTGCCGGGCGCCTCCGCCATTCCCGCCGCCGACGCCGCCCATCCCCGCATGGCCGCGGCCGCCGGCAAGCGCATCGTCGAGATGGTCTGGGAGGATCTGACGCCCGACCGTATCCTCACCCGCAAGAGCTTCGAAAACGCGCTGACTGTCCACATGGCGGTCGCCGGATCGACCAATGCCATCATCCACCTCATCGCCATGGCCGGGCGCGCCGGCGTCTCGCTGACACCGGACGATTTTGACGCCTTCTCGCGCAAGGTCCCCGTGATCGCGAACCTGCGCCCGTCCGGCGAATTCCTGATGGAGGATTTCTTCTATGCCGGCGGGCTCCCGGCCCTTCTGAAACAGCTCGAGAGCAAGCTCCACACCGACGCGATGACGGTCACCGGCAAGCCGATCTCGGAGACCATCGCGCTCGCGACCGTCTATGACGACAACGTCATCCGCCCGCTCGACAATGCGGTGACGACCGCCAACGGTCTCGCGGTGCTGAAGGGCAACATCGCCCCCGATGGCTGCGTCATCAAACCCTCCGCCGCCGAGCCGCGCCTGCTGAAGCATTCAGGCCCCGCGCTGGTTTTCGAGGACTACGACGCGATGATGAAGGCGGTGAACGACGAGGCGCTCGACGTCACGCCCGACCACATCATGGTGCTGAAGAACTGCGGCCCGGTCGGCGGGCCCGGCATGCCGGAATGGGGCATGATGCCGATCCCGAAGAAGCTGCTGAAGCAGGGCGTACGCGACATGCTGCGCATCTCGGATGCCCGCATGTCCGGCACCAGCTACGGCGCCTGCGTGCTGCATGTCGCGCCCGAGGCCTATATCCGGGGGCCGCTCGCCGCGGTGCAGACCGGCGACGTCATCAGCGTCGATGTCGAGGCGCGCAGCATCTCGGTCGCCCTGACGGATGCCGAGATCGCCGCCCGCCTCGCGGCCTGGACGCCGCCCGACCGCGACTATCCCCGCGGCTGGGGCAAGATGTCGGCGGCCCATATCCGCCAGGCCGACAAGGGCTGCGACTTCGATTACCTCGAGGGCACGGCGAAGATTCCCGAGCCTGAGATTCACTGAAAGCCGTCATTGCGAGGAGCGCAGCGACGACGCAATCCAGAAGCTCCGGCGCCACGCTTCCTGGATTGCTTCGCTTCGCTCGCAATGACGACGAGGCCCAGACGTTTCATCCGCAACCGCGTTGCCCTAGGCTGCCGTCCCGCCCCCGCGAGACGACAGACCGTGCCAGATCCGACGCCCGCCCCCCGCCTCTCCTGGCAGGACGCCTTCGAGACGCCGACGAACTCGCAGATCGAGCAGGAGCGCTGGGTGCTGGCGATGTGCGGCGGAAGGCGCGGCGGGCGCTTCGCCGAGATCGGCGCCTTCGACGGCGTGCTGCATAGCAACACCTGCTTCCTCGAAGCCGACCATGGCTGGAACGGTGTGCTCGTCGAGCCCAACCCGATCCTCTTCGCCAGGCTCGCTGCGAGCCGCAAGGCCGCCTGCCTCGAGCGGGCCGTCCATCGCGAGGGCGGCCAGTTCCTGTCCTTCGTCCCCTCGCAGGAGATCGGCACGCTCGCCGAATACGCCGAGTCGGACGGCTATGCCGAGCACCGGCGCCAGGCGATCAGCGAGAACGGGCTGATCACGGTCGAGACCGTGACCTTCGACCAGATGGACGAAGCCGATGGGCAGGCGGGCTCGGGCTTCGATTATGTCTCGCTCGACACGGAAGGCTCGGAACTCGACATCCTCCGGACGATCGACCTCTCCCGCCACGCCATCGCGCTCTTCACCATCGAGCACAATTTCGTCGAGCCGCGCCGCGAGACGATGCGCACCCTGCTCGCGGAAGCCGGCTATCAGCGGCTGAATGTCGGCTTTGACGACTGGTACTGGCACGAGGGCCATCTGCGGACGCGCAATGGTGGGATGCTGCCGGACATCGCCGCCATCAACGCCCATGTGAAAAGCATCTATCTCGACTGAGGCGAGCCTGCTCAGAGCTCGGCGTCGAAGGCGATGCTGCCGAACGTGGCCTCGACGCGGCCGACGGCAGAGGCCGCCACCGAGACGCGTGCCTCCCGCCGCGACAGCACCGTCAGCGCCGGACTTCCACCCGCGACGTTCACCGTGCCCGAAACGGCGAAGGCGGCGCTCGGCGTCGCGCGCATCCTCGTCGGCAGGATCAGAGTCTGTGCCACGGCGCCGCCCGCGGCCTGATAGGCGTCGAGCGCAAGCGAACTCTCGGGCCGCCAGAAATAGCGGGCGCAGAGCAGTTCTTCGAGCGTCGCCGGCCGCGCCGCCCAAGTGCTGGCGCGGCGCCCGATCTCCAGCTTCACGCGGCGCAGGCTCACGGCAGGCCCCACCGGCGCCAGACTGACCAAGAGCGCGCCGGTATCGCCCGCCGCGGGCGTCAGCGTCACGCTGCGCCGGCCCGCCCCCGCGGCAATCGAACCCGAGACGCTGCCGACGGAGACCGAGAGCGCCCCGCCCGACAGCCCCTCGACCGACAGCGTCAGTGCCTGGCCGGCGAAGGACGAGAGCCCCCACAGCGCCGGCTCAACCGGCTGCACGAGCGCCCCGGCACTGAGGGTGAGGTCGTAACCCGCAACGGAAAGCGTCGCGCCCGCCGGACCCGCCTTCCAGCGGTCGAAGCCATAGATGCCGGCCGCCAGAGCGCCGCCAGCGAAGCCGCGCTGATTGATCTGGAGATCGCCATTGAGCAGGAGATTGCCGCCGCTCGCCCAGGGCGTCGCCGGCAGCGAGACCTCGCCCGTCGACCGCTCGACGGTGAGCGCCTCGGCCCAGGCCGAGCCATCCGCGCTGACCTTGCAATGCAGGTCGTCGTCGCCGGCGAGGCCGATCTCGGCGCGGCCGGAATAGCCGTCCTGGAAGAGCAGGCTCGCCGTCTCGCCGGCCGCCGCCTTGTTGAGCTTGAGCTGATGGCCGGCGCCGTCATGGTTGAAAAGGCTCGCCGGCGCCTGCACCACGAAGCGGGTCGTGACGTCGGCGGTGCCGTTCACGCCCCAGAGGCTGGCGCCGAGGCTGCTGAGCGGGCTGTCGCGGCGCCATTCCGTGCCGGTCCAGAGGTTATGCTCGGCCTCATCGACGACCCAGGCCTGCCAGCCGGGGCGCGGCGTCAGGAAGAGCCAGCCGCCATTCTCGAACAGCGCGATCTGGTCGGTGCGGCCGGAGAACACGCCCGTCGCGCCGGGCGGGATGATGCAGGCGGAGAGCTCGGTCGGCACCGCCGGCGGCACGGTCTGCGAGCGGCTGTCGACGGTGAGATGCACCAGCGCGTCGAGCCGCGTCAGGGCATCGTTATGGGTGACGTGCTTCTGCGCCTGCCCGGCGGCGAGCAGGGGCAGGGAAAGCCGCGGCGTTGCGGTCATGGGGCCTCGCGAGGTCGGGCGCCGCCTCGGCGCCGGGGGATGCGACGCCCAGCATTGCTCCCCACACAGCCACCGGGGATAACCCGCTCCGCTATCCCCGCGTGCGGCAGCCCCCGTCAGAACACCCGCGGCCGCAAGCCGGCATGGAACCAGCTGATCATCGAGTAGATGTCGTGGACCGGCCGTCCCGTCGCCGCCTGCACGGCCGCGGCATAGGGCGGCATGTTCGTGCATTCGAGCACGATGGCGCCCACCTCCGGATGCCGCGCCACCAGATCCAGCGCCGCATTGACAACGTCCTGCCGGGCGAGATCGACATCCATGTCGTCCTTCTCGGCCTTGATCAGGACGCGGAAGAACTCGCGACCGCCTTCCGTCCCGGCAACCGGCGTATCGACCGGCACGCCGACCTTCTCCAGATGCGCCGGCGTCAGGCTCCCCGCGGAGACGGTGACGACGCCGACCCGCTGGCCCGGCGGCAGCGTCGCCTGCACCCAGGGAACCTGCATCAGCGACGAGGTCGCCACCGGCACGCCGACGGCCGCCGCAAGCTCGCGCTGGAACAGGGAGAGGAAGCCGCAATTGGTGGTGATCGCCTCGGCCCCGAGCCGCACCAGATCCTGCGCCGCGGCGATGAAATCCGGCAGCAGCCCGTCGGCACCGCGCAGCACGACCTTGTCGGGGCTCGCCCCGCCGACGACGCGGTAGAGCACCGGAAACGGCCAGGTCCCGCCATTGCCCATGTCGCCGAGAATGCGCGGGAAGCGCGCTTCCAGCATGAGGATGCCGAGCGGCGCGCCATAGATGGCCTTGCCGCCGCGGGCGATGCGCGGAGCCTGCGATGGGGCGGCGGCGGTGGTCATGGGCTTGGTCCTGCAAAGCGTCGACGCCAGACCTAACCCGCCGAAGCGGACCCGCCAAGACAGAATGCAGTGCCGTTCCGGATTGGCACATCCCTTCCCGCCGCGCGCCGCCCAAGTCGCGGCCGCGCGGGAGAAAAGGACGGTTTGTCAGTGATTTGTCTGCATTCCGACCTGATCTGAGCCAGCCTCCATCGGTACGTCGATTGCGATCCCTGCGCTCCGACAGCACCAAACGCGAAGCCTGTGCCGGAGCGGCACAGCGCGCCACGGTGCATCGCGGAGTGAGCGAGCCCATGAGCGTCAACGACATCGCACCGACGGCCTTTGCGGCGCGCGACGCCCGCGCCAACATGCTGCGCCACTGGCTCTGGCTGATCACGGCGGCGGCCGATGCGGCGGTGATTGCGGCCATGGTCGGCCTGGTCTCGCTGGCCTACCACCTGCCGGTCTATGGCGATCTCCGCGCCGATCAGGCGACGCTCGAACTCGCCCTGATGCTGGCCGGCATCTTCGTCTTCATCAACGCGACGCAAGGGCGCTACCAACTCGCCAACTATCTTTCGACCAAGGGGCAGATCGCCTCGGCTTTCACGGTCTGGAACCTCACCCTGGTCGCCTTCATCGCCATCCTGTTTCTGGCGAAGATCGCCGACCACTATTCCCGCGGCGTCGTGCTCGCGAGCTATCTGGCCGGCATCCCGGTCATCGCATTGTCACGCTCCGCCATGGTCCGGACCATCTCGATGGGCAGCAAGACCGGCCGCATCACCAGCGAGCGCGTCTTCCTCATCGGGCGGGAAGCGGATGTGATGTCCTTCGTCTCGCGCCACCAGCCCTGGAATGTCGGCTACGCCATCATCGACGTCGCCTTCCTGCGCAGCAACGATGCGCGGCGGATCAACGACCCCGCCGCCGCCCTCGCGGCCGATCTCGCCAGCGCGGTCGCCACCTGCCGTGCCAAGCGCCCCGACTCGGTGTTCATCGCCCTGCCCTGGTCGGACCAGGAGACGATCGACGCCTGTCTCGCGGCGTTCATGACGCTCCCGGTCGCCATCCATCTGACGCCCGAAAAGATCATGGACCGCTTCGAGCGGCCCCATATCGTCCGCACCGGAAGCCTCACGAGCCTGCGCCTGACGAGGCCCCCGCTCTCGCTGGCCGAGATTGCGCTGAAACGCGCCTTCGATCTCGTCGCCGCCGGCACCATCCTTCTGCTGTCTGCCCCATTGCTGCTGCTGATCGCACTGGCGATCCGGCTGGATTCGCCGGGACCGGTCCTGTTCCGGCAGCGGCGCTACGGCTTCAACCAAGAGGCCTTCCGCATCTTCAAGTTCCGCACCATGACGACCACCGACGACGGCAGCGTCATCGTCCAGGCGCGGCGCGACGACCCGCGCGTCACCCGCGTCGGCCGGATGCTGCGCCGCACCAATCTCGACGAGCTGCCGCAGTTGCTGAACGTCCTCGCCGGGCAGATGTCGCTGGTCGGGCCGCGCCCGCATGCGCTCGCCCATGATCAGGCCTTCGAGCGCAAGATCGCGCTCTATGCCCGGCGTCACAACGTCCGCCCGGGGATCACCGGCTGGGCACAAGTGAACGGGTTGCGCGGCGAAACCGATACCGACGAGAAGATGGCGCGGCGCATCGCCTATGACCACTGGTATGTCGACAACTGGTCGTTCTGGCTCGACCTCGCGATCCTGCTGCGCACCGTCTTCAGCCCGAAGGCCTTCCAGAACGCGCGGTAAACGCAGCGGCTGGGCGTCGACACCTCAGTTGCTAAGGTTGACTGGCAACAATATCGTAAAGAGCGCTATTTCAGCGGCCGGTTGGGTGCACGCCGGAGCTTACCCGGTGTTGTCGGTTGCCGAACAGCTTTGGGAGCTTACAATGGCAAAAGCGACGGCTGCCGAACTCATCAAGAATTTCAGCCGCTACATGGACATAGCACAGCGCGAACCTATAGCCGTGAAGAGCCATGGCCGAGTTAGCACCTATTTGGTGTCGGCGACTGCTTACGAGGAACTGCAGCGCTACAGGCAGGATGGGCAACAGAGTTTTGCTACCAAAGATTTGTCATTCGATCTGATCAGTTTGATCGCACAATGCCGGATGGCGCCCGAGCATGATTATCACAATGCCCTGCTGAACCCCGCATGAGGCGCGGCATTGCCGCAATGCCAAGCACGAAGCGGTCATTTCATCAGTCTTGATAAAATTCGATTTCAGCCTCCGTGCAGCCGCCGTGATTAGATAAAAATTGTTATGAAACAACAGAATATTTACGGGGAATTAATCTATCAGTATAAAATAATTTCTTGAATCTTACCCTCTGAAAGCCGCGTCGGCGCGATACCCAAATATTCATACCAGCCATCACCATAAGCTGTTGCAGTGCTAGCCGCGTCCCGCCCGAGATAGACGCTGCCGCGGCTCGACGGCGGAGAACCCGTGTCGGTGACGACCGCGACGCCGTTGCGGGCCACGGAGCGACCGGTTCCGTCGAAGGCGCAGGCGGCGGCGTAGCTGCTCATGCGCAGATCGGCCCCCGCCGCTGTGGCAAGTTGCGCCGAACCGTCCATCAGCACGGACAAGCGGTTCGACTGGGCGCGCAGCAACGAGGAGGTTCCGTTGACGCCGACAATGCGGGCTGCATTCCGCTCCAGCCTCTGGCCGCGCACCGCGAGCGTCGCGGCGCTGCGTTGAAGCAGCGCCTCCAGCACGGGCGAGAGTTCGGCCGTCTCCGCCGCCCGGCTCACCGCCGCGCCGACTGTCGCGATGTAGGGCGAGGCGAAGCTGTTGGCCTCGAGCTGGGCGAGGCGGACATCGCCGCTCATCGTCAGCGTCAGCGTGCCGGCCGCCGGAGTGAAGACGAGTGAGACGCGGCTCGCGGCGCCCACCCCCGCCAGCGGCCCGGCGCTCGACGCGCCGGACAGCGCGATGCTGCCCGTGCCGGTGAAGGAGAGCGCATAGCTCTGCGCCGTCACCGCTAGGCTCTGGCTGGCCGGAGCGGCGCTGTTCAGCAGCAGATTGGCGGAGGCGCCGTTGAGCGCGAGCTGCCGGCGCCCGTTCGTCCAGTCGAAGCGCGGCTGGTCCAAGGCGAGATCGGCCCGCATCACGCCTTGCGCGTCGAGATAGGAGCGCGCCGGGCCCGAGTTGCAGGTGAAGGCGATCAGCTCAGCGAAGCTCGCCGCCCGCTTGACGCGCAGCGCCGCCGCGCTCGCCCCGGCAATGCCGGCGAGCGGCACGGTGGTGATGGCGTAGCGGTCGGCCGAAAAATCGGCGATGGCCGCGAAGTCGGCATAGGCCGGCGCCTCGAACCAGGCGCGCTTGCCCGCGGGCGTCAGGCGCGCCAGATCGAGCGGGTCGCGCCGGCGGCGCGTCAGGGTGACGGGCTGTGCGACCATGGTCAGCCCCAGTATTCGAGCGAGCCCTTGCAGGCGGTCGCCGCCCGCAGGCACAGATGCGTCGCCGCCGCCGGCAGCCGCCTGACCCCGGGATTGAGGGCGCTGCCGCTGCCGTCGGTCACCGTCGCCGCGGGCAGGGTCAGCGCGGTGTCGACGAGCCCCGCCTTGCCCCGGACATCGCCGTCGAAGGAGAGCGAGACGAAGCGCGCCCCGGCGGGAATGGCCACGCGCAGCAGCGTGTCGGCGGCCAGCACGATGTCATAGATGGTGTCGGAGAATTGCGGCGCCTGGGCCAGGCGCCCCGAATTCAGCGGATACTCCTCATGGAAGGCAAGCATGATCGATCCCCTCGCTGGATGGAGGGGAAGTCTAGGCATGCCCCGAGGTGCCGGGGATAAGTCTCAGGCAAACCGTATAGGAGTTAGGCTGCGTTATATTTCTTCCTTGCCTCGGGCGCGAGGACACCACGCCCGACATCGACATAGGTGAAACCCTTGGCGCGGACCTGTTCGGCCCGGTAGACATTGCGCAGATCGATGAGGACCGGCGCCGCCATGGTGGCCTTGAGCCGCTGGAAATCCAGCGCGCGGAAGATGTTCCACTCGGTGACGATCACGGCCGCATGCGCACCCTCGACGCATTCATAGGCGTCGTTGCAGTAGACGACGCCGCCCGGCAGCATGCCCTTGGCCTGCTCCATGCCCTCCGGATCAAAGGCGCGGATGGTCGCGCCGCCATCCTGCAGCGCGGTGACGATCGACAGCGAAGGCGCATCGCGCATGTCGTCGGTGTTCGGCTTGAAGGTCAGGCCGAGCACGGCGATGGTCTTGCCGCGCACCGAGCCGCCGCAGGCCGCGACGACCTTCTTCGCCATCGCCCGCTTGCGCAGATCGTTGACGGAGGCGACAGCCTCGACGATGCGCGAGGGCGTGCCGTAATCCTGCGCCGTTTTGATCAGCGCCAGCGTGTCCTTCGGGAAGCAGGAGCCGCCATAGCCCGGCCCGGCATGCAGGAACTTGCTCCCGATGCGGTTGTCGAGGCCCATGCCGCGCGCCACGTCCTGCACATTGGCGCCGACCTGCTCGCACAGATCCGCCATTTCGTTGATGAAGGTGATCTTCGTCGCGAGGAAAGCGTTGGCGGCGTATTTGGTCAGCTCGGCCGTGCGGCGGCTGGTGTTCAGGATCGGCGCACTGTTGAGGTAGAGTGGCCGGTAGACATCGGCCATCAGCGTCTGGGCGCGCGGATCATCGGTACCGATGACGATCCGGTCCGGGCGCTTGAAGTCGTCGATCGCCGCGCCCTCGCGCAGGAACTCGGGATTGGAGACGACGGCGAAATCGGCGTCCGGGCGCAGCTCGCGGATGATCCGCTCGACCTCGTCGCCGGTGCCGACCGGCACCGTCGATTTCGTGACGATGACCGTATAGCCGTCGAGCGCATGGGCGATCTCGCGCGCCGCGGCATAGACATAGGACAGGTCCGCGAAACCGTCGCCGCGCCGGGATGGGGTACCGACGGCGATGAAGACCGCATCGGCCTGGGCGACGGGCCCCGCGAGATCGGTCGTAAAGGAGAGCCGCTTCGCCTCGGTATTGCTGCGCACGAGCTCCGACAGGCCGGGTTCGAAGATCGGGATTTCGCCCTGCTTCAGCGCCGCGATCTTGCTTTCCATCTTGTCGACGCAGACGACCTCATGGCCGAAATCCGCAAAGCAGGCGCCGGACACGAGCCCGACATAACCTGACCCGACCATCACGATCTTCATCGGACACTCCCCCAAACCGTCAAACACCAGTCCCGGAACGCGCGCTTATCATGCGGAGCCGGTTCGCCAAAGTCACCCGAGACGCGCGGTGGTCAGCCGATAGACGCTGCCGATCTCAGCGATGTGACTGCAATCCCGCTCCTCGGCATCGGATCGACGCAGATCCGGGCCGGCCGGTCGAGCCGCTCGGCCTCCCGCCCGATCGCCCGGCTCACGAACGTCTTGTATCCGAGCCAGGAGCCGATGACGCGCGAACAGCCTCCGCAGCTAACCGGCGCATCATCCGCGATGATCGTTGGCGCCACGACAGACACCGCTCCGCACACGCAGGAATTGAAGCCCTGGATCGTCTTGCCACCGGCCACAGCAACCTCCCGCCACGCTTCAGCGGCGAGTTTTGCAAGATCGAGGCCAGCATGATCTGGCCTGTTTCGAAACGGTACTGCCGTCGCTCTGCGTCAGATCTCGGTGTGCTCGCCCGGAGCAGCTGCGATCTCGGCGGCCATGCGCAGCAGATACTGTCCATAGTCGCTTTTGGCGAGCCTTGAGCCCAGCACTTCGAGCTGAGCGGTATCGATCCATCCCTGGCGACAGGCGATTTCCTCAGGGCAGGCGATGCGCAGATCCTGGCGGCTTTCGAGCGTGCGGACGAACTCGCTCGCCTGCAGCAGGCTGTCGGGCGTGCCGGTGTCGAGCCAGGCGAAGCCGCGTCCCATGCGCTCGACGGCGAGTTCGCCGCGCGCCAAATAGGCGCGGTTGACGTCGGTGATCTCGAGTTCGCCCCGCGGCGAGGGGGCGAGCGAGGCGGCGATCTCGACCACCTGCGCGTCGTAGAAATAGAGCCCCGTCACGGCCCAGTTGGAGCGCGGCGCCTTGGGTTTCTCTTCGATCGAGAGGGCCTTGCCCGCGGCGTCGAAGCTCACGACGCCGTAGCGTTCCGGATCGCGGACCTGATAGGCGAAGACGCTCGCCCCGCTCCGGCGTTGGCGCGCCGCGCGCATCATCGCGGTGAGGTTGTGCCCGTAGAACAGGTTGTCGCCGAGGATCAGCGCCGAGGGTTGGCCTGCGACGAAATCCGCCCCGATCTGATAGGCCTGCGCCAGTCCGCCGGGATGGGGCTGCTCGGCATAGCAGAGGTTCAGGCCCCACTCCGCGCCGTCCCCGAGCAGGCGCCTGAAATGCGGCAGGTCGTGCGGGGTGGAGATGATCAGGATGTCCCGGATCTCCGCCAGCATCAGCGTGGTCAGGGGGTAGTAGATCATCGGCTTGTCGTAGACCGGCAGCAGCTGCTTCGACATCGCCAGCGTCATCGGGTGCAGCCGCGTGCCGGATCCGCCGGCGAGAATGATGCCCTTCATGGCTGCCGTTCCAATGCTTCCTGCTGCAGCAGCCGCGCGACGCAGGCGGCGAGCGAACCGCGCCAGGGCGGCAGCCTGACGCCATGGATCGCGGCGAGCTTCGTCCCGTCGAGCCGGGAGTTGGCCGGCCGTCGCGCCGGCGTCGGATAATCGCTGGTGGCGATGCGACGCACCGCGACGGGCGCGCGTCCATGGGCGGCCGCCTCGGCGAAGATCGCCTCCGCGAAGGAAGCCCAGTCGGCCTCCCCCTGTGCCGCCATGTGGAAAACACCGCGCAGGGCTGGATCGCCCGGCCCCGCGACGAGGTTGCGGGCCACAGACAGCACGGCGTCAGCGATGTCGAGGGCCGAGGTCGGGCAGCCGGTCTGGTCGCCGACGACGGCGACCTCGCTCCGCTCCTCGCCCAGGCGCAGCATGGTGCGCACGAAGTTCTTGCCGAAGGGCGCATAGACCCAGGCGGTACGCAGGATGGCATGGTCGGGCGTCGCAGCCGCCACGGCCTGCTCGCCGGCGAGCTTGCTGCGGCCATAGGCGGATACCGGGCCCGTCGCGTCCTCCTCGCGATACGGCAGCAGTGAGGAGCCGTCGAAGACATAATCGGTCGAGATCTGGATCACGGGTACGCCGAGCGCGCGCGCCGCGGCGGCGACTGCGCCTGCACCGGCGGCGTTGACAGCGAAGGCCTGCGCCTCCTCGCTCTCGGCATGATCGACCGCGGTGTAGGCCGCGGCATTGACGACGATGTCCGGCCGCGCCGCCGCCAGGGCCGGAGCGATCGACTGCGGGCGTTCGAGATCGAGTTCGGGACGCCCAAGCGCGATCAGCGTCGCGCCCGCGCTGCTCGCGCGCTCGGCCAGCGCCCGCGCGACCTGGCCCTCGCGTCCGGTGACGACGACCCTCACGCGAAATACCGCGGCAGCTCGGCGAGGCGTGGATGCCGACGGTCCTTGTCGGAAAGGGTCAGCCACTCCGCCGGCAGGCCCCAGTCGATGCCGATGGCCGGATCGTCGTAGGCGAGCCCGCGATCATGCTCAGGCGCATAGGGCGCGCTGACCTTGTAGATCACCTCGGTGTCGGGCTCGAGCGTGACGAAGCCATGGGCGAAGCCGACGGGCACCAGCATCTGCCGCCAGTTCTCCGCCGAGAGCTCGACCGCAACGAATTTGCCGAAATGCGGCGAGGAGGCTCGGATGTCGACAGCGACGTCGAGGATGCGGCCGCGCGGCACGCGGATCAGCTTGTCCTGCGCGAAGGGCGGCGCCTGGAAATGCAGGCCGCGCAGCGTGCCGACCGCCGCCGAGAGTGAGTGGTTGTCCTGCACGAAATCGAGCGTGATCCCGGCCTCGGCGAAGGCCTGGCGGCTATAGGTCTCCGAGAAGAAGCCGCGATGGTCGCCGAACCGCTTCGGCGTGATGATCCTGACCTCCGGCAGCGCGGTCGCTTCGACCTGCAGCATGGTCAGCGCCCTCCCTCGGCGGCCGGGGCCGCACCGGTGCCCAGCCGCTCGCCGCGATAGACCCCGGAGCGGATGTCGTTCCACCAATCCTGATGCGCGAGATACCACTCGACCGTGCGGCGAAGGCCGCTTTCGAAGCTCTGCCGCGGGGCCCAGCCGAGTTCGCGACGGATCTTGCCGGCGTCGATCGCATAGCGCGCATCATGCCCCGGCCGGTCGGCGACATAGGTGATCAACCGGGCATGCGGCCCGGCCGGATCGGGCCGCAGTTCGTCGAGCAGCGCGCAGATCGCCTCGACCACTTGGCGGTTCGACATCTCGGCCGAGCCCCCGATCGCATAGGTCTCGCCGGACCGCCCATTCTGCGCCACCAGCAGCAGCGCCTCGGCATGGTCCTCGACATAGAGCCAGTCGCGCACGTTCAGACCGTTGCCATAGATCGGCAGCGGCTTGCCCTCGATCCCGTTGATGATCATCAGCGGGATCAGCTTCTCCGGGAAATGATAGGGCCCGTAATTGTTCGAGCAGTTGGTGACGAGCGTCGGCAGGCCGTAGGTGTGGTGCCAGGCCCGCACGAGATGATCGGAAGCCGCCTTCGAGGCCGAATAGGGCGAGTTCGGCGCATAGGCTGTCGCCTCGTCGAACAGGCCGTCCGGCCCCAGCGAGCCGAAGACCTCGTCGGTCGAGATGTGGTGGAAGCGAAAGCGCTCGCGACGCCCCCCCTCGAGCCCGCGCCAGTGCCGCAGCGCCTCCTGCAGCAGCACATAGGAGCCGACGATATTGGTCTCGATGAAGGCTCCGGGCCCGTCGATGGAGCGGTCGACATGGCTCTCGGCGGCGAGATGCAGCACGATGTCGGGGTCGAAATCGGCGAAGATCGCCCGCATCCGCTCGCCATCGGCGATGTCCGCCTTCTCGAAGCGATAGCGCGGATCGGCGGAAACCGGCGCCAGCGAGGCCAGATTGCCGGCATAGGTCAGCTTGTCGACGACGCAGACCGCGGCCTCCGTCTGCGCGATCAGCCGGCGCACCACGGCCGAGCCGATGAAGCCCGCTCCGCCCGTCACGAGATACCTCAGACCCGCCGTCAAAACCGCCCCCGCTCCCGCTACGGGCGCATCTAGGCGATGGACACGTCCCGCGTAAACCCGCCGCTTGTCTCAACGGCCCTGCCAGTTCGGCGTGCGCTTGCCGAGAAAGGCCTCCATGCCTTCGCGGAAATCGGCGCTGTCATAGCACATCACCACCAGATCATCGCCGCCATCGGCCGGCATCGTGGCGGCGGTCAGCCGGCGAAGCGCTTCTTTCGTCGCCCGCATCGTCAGCGGCGCATGCCCGGCGATGGTCGTTGCCAGTTCGCGGGCCCGGCTCATCAGCGCCGCGTGATCGGCGACGATCTCGCTGTAGAGGCCGACGCGATGCCCCTCCTCCGCCTCCATCAGCCGGGCCGTGAAGACGATGTCCTTGACCCGCGCCGGCCCGAGCAGCGCCGCGAGCCGGGCATGGTTCGCCATCGACAGGCAATTGCCCAGCGTGCGCGCGATCGGAAAGCCGAAGCGCGCCGTCGGCGTGGCGATGCGGATGTCGCAGGCGCAGGCGATGCTGGCCCCTCCGCCGGTCACCGCCCCCGAGATCGCCGCGATCATCGGGACCGGACAACGCTCGATCGCGGTGATGACGCGGTCGATCTTTTCCTCATAGTCCAGCGCATCCTGAGGCGAGGCGAAGCTGCGGAACTGCGCGATGTCCGTTCCGGCCGCGAACGCCTTGTCGCCCGCACCGGTGACGATCAGCACCTTGGGCGCGCCATGGGCGGCCGGGTCGCTGCAGATCGCCGCCAGCCGCTCATACATCGCAAAGGTCAGCGCATTGCGGGCCTGGGGGCGGTTCAGCGTGATCGTGCCGATCCCGGCTTCGACCGTGTAGAGAATCTCGTCGTCCATGCGCCCGCTTCCGTCGGTTGCCGAGGAGGCGGACTATCCGGTCAGGCCTCTACCGCGTCAACGGCGGGCGTCCCGGTCGCGAAATCCCGCCCCGGCGCCGCCTCGATCAGGGCGCGGGTGTAGGGATGCGCGGGGGCGGCGAAGACCTGCGAGGTCGCGCCCTGCTCGACGACCAGGCCTTTTTCCATCACCACGATGCGGTCGCAGATTTGCGCGGCCACCCGCAGGTCATGGGTGATGAACAGGATCGCCAGGTTGAAACGCGCCTGCACATCGGCGAGCAGGGCCAGCACCTGTTTCTGGACCGACACGTCCAGCGCCGAAACGGCCTCGTCCGCGATCAGAATCTCCGGCTCCATCGCCAGCGCGCGGGCGATCGCGATGCGCTGGCGCTGCCCTCCCGAGAACTGGTGCGGATAGCGTTCGAGCGCGGTCGGCTGCAGCCCGACCAGCGCCATCAGGTCGCGCGCCCGCTGCAGCGCCTCCTCCTCGCTTAGTCCGAAATTCATCGGCCCCTCGATGATCGAGGCCCCAACGGTGCGGCGGGGGTTGAGCGAGCGGAATGGGTCCTGGAAGACCACCTGGATCTTGCGGCGATAGGGCCGCAGGCGCCGCTCGGGCAGTTGGGCGATGTCGATGTCGGGCACGAGAATGGAGCCGACGCTGGGCGGCATCAGCCGCGCGATGCAGCGCGCCACCGTGGTCTTGCCGGAGCCGGATTCGCCGACAATGCCGACGGTCTCACCGCGCCGCACGCGGATCGCGACATCCTTCGCCGCATGCACGACCCGCTCCTTCCGGAACAGCGCTTTCGAGCTGTAGGTCTTGCCGAGCCCGGCCGCTTCCAGCGCGAGCGGACCGAGAACCGGCTTCCGCTGCGCCGGCTTCAGACTCGGCACGGCGGCGATCAGCATCTGCGTGTAGGGGTGTTGTGGCCGCGTCAGGATGTCCGCGGCGGCGCCCTGCTCGACCACGCGCCCCTTCTCCATCACCACGACCCGGTCGGCGATCTCGGCGACGACGCCGAAATCATGCGTGATGAACAGCACGCCGGTGCCACGGCGGCTCTGCATGTCCTTGATCAGCTTCAGGATCTGCGCCTGCGTCGTGACATCGAGCGCGGTCGTCGGCTCGTCGGCGATCAGGAGCGCCGGATCGAGGATCAGCGCGGCCGCGATCATCACGCGCTGGCGCTGCCCGCCGGAGATCTGATGCGGATAGGAGGCGTGCATCCGCTCCGGATCGGGCAGGCGCATCGCCTCCAGCATCGCCAGCACGCGGCTGCGCCGCTCGGCGGGGCCGAGATCGGTGTGGATGCGCAGAACCTCCTCGATCTGGTCGCCGATCGTCAGCACCGGGTTCAGCGCCGTCATCGGCTCCTGGAAGATCATCGCCATCCGGTCGCCGCGCAGCGCCCGCAGCCGCTGCGGCGTCGCCACCAGAACATCCTCGCCCTCCAGGCGGATCGCGCCCGCGACGGGCTTCAGCGCCCTGGCGAGCAGGCCCAGGACCGAGAAGGCGGTGACGGATTTGCCCGAGCCCGATTCCCCGACGACGCAGACGATTTCGCCCGCGCCGACGCTGAGCGAGACGTCATCGACAGCGAAGGCGCGGTCGCCGCCGCCGGGCAAAGCGATGCTCAGCCCCGCGATCTCCAGGACGGGTGTCTGTCCCTCGCTCATCGGCCGGCCATCTTGGGATCGAGGGTGTCGCGCAGCCCGTCGCCGAGCATGTTCACCGCCAACACCGTGAGGCCGAGGAAGATGCCGGGATAGAGGATGTTGTGCGGGAAGACGCGGAAGAGATTGCGCCCCTCTGCCATGATGTTGCCCCAGGTCGGGATCTCCGGAGGGATGCCGATGCCGAGGAAGGACAGGATCGCCTCGACCAGGATCGCAGAGGCCGCGATGAAGGTGCCCTGCACGATCAGGGGCGCGATGGTATTGGGCAGGATGTGGCGGACCATCAGCTTCGGCAGTCGCGTGCCGGCCATGATCGCCGCCTCGACATAGGGCTCCTCGCGCACCGACAGCACGATCGACCGCACGACCCGTACGACGCGCGGGATCTCCGGCACGATGATCGCGATGATCACCGAAACGAGACCGCTGCGGAACAGCGAGACGACCGCGATGGCGAGCAGGATGCCGGGTATCGCCATCAGCCCGTCCATGAAGCGCATGATCACCCCGTCGAGCGCGCGGACATAGCCGGCGATCAGCCCGATCACGAGCCCGATGGCGATGGCGATCGAGGCGACGGAGACCGCGATCAGCAGCGAGACGCGGGCTCCGTAGACGACGCGGCTATAGACGTCGCGGCCGAGCGAATCCGTCCCCATCCGATGCTTGAACACGGTCGTCGTGCCGTCATCGGCGCGGATCGTCCGCTCAAAACCCGGCACACGGTTGCGCGTGCTCGGGTTGATCGCGGTCGGATCGATCGTGCCGAGATAGGGCGCCAACAGCCCGATCAGCGCCATCAGCAGCAGCACCGTTCCGCCGATCAGCACCACGGGATTGCGCAGCAGCCGCCTCAGGATGGTGCGGGCCGGTGCGGCCGGTTCGGCCGGAGCCGGCGCCAGGAGGGTCGGCTCGGCGCTCAATAGCGGATCCTCGGGTCGAACAGGCTGTAGGCGAGGTCGATCAGCAGGTTGATGCCGACATAGACCCCCGAGAACAGCAGGATCACCGCCTGAATGGTCGGGTAGTCGCGCGCCAGCACCGCATCGACGGTCAGTCGGCCGAGCCCGGGGATCGCATAGACACTTTCGGTGACCACGACGCCGCCGATGAGCAGCGCAATGCCGATCCCGACGACGGTGACGATCGGCACCGCCGCGTTCTTGAGCGCATGGCGGAACAGGATCTTGCGCTCGACCTGCCCCTTGGCGCGGGCGGTGCGGATATAGTCCTCGTTCAGCACCTCGAGCACGCTGGCCCGCGTCATCCGCGCGATCAGCGCGATATAGATCACCGACAGCGTCACCGCCGGCAGCACCAGCCGCTGCAGGAAGCCCCCGAACCCGCCCGAGAGCGGCTGGTAGCCTTGGACCGGGAACCAGCCCAGCGTGATCGCGAAGACATAGATCAGCGCATAGCCGATCACGAAGACCGGCACCGAGAAGCCCAGCACCGAGAAGCCCATCACGATCCGGTCGATCCAGGAGCCGTGCTTGTAAGCGGCGAGCACGCCGAGCGGGATCGCCACGCAGATCGCGATCAGCATCGTCGCGAAGGCGAGCGACAGGGTCGGCTCGATCCGCCCGGCGATGAGTTCGCCGATCGGCTTCTTGAAGAAGAAGCTCTCGCCGAGGTCGCCGCGCAGCAGATTGCCGGCCCAGATCGCGAACTGCGTCGGGATCGGCTTGTCGAGCCCGAGCCGGTTGCGGATCAGTGCGATCTGCTCGGTCGTCGCATTGTCGCCCGCGATCACCGCAGCGGGGTCGCCGGGCGTCAGCCGCAGCATCAGGAAGACCAGGACCGCGACGATCACCAGCACGGGGACCGTCGCGAGCAGGCGCCGCAGGATGTAGCCGAGCATCAGCGCCGGATCCGCAGGGTCAGCGTCGCCACCTCACTTCTTCTCGACGTTCCAGAACACCGGGGCCGGCGCCGTCAGGATGCCGCTGACGCTCTTACGGGCCGCGATCGGCACATTGTACTGGCCGAGATGGACATGGGTGACGACTTCGCGCCAGCGCATCTGCACGGCTTCCGCGATCGCCTTCTGCTTCGCCGGATCGGGTTCGCGGGCGAAATCGTCGCGCAGCTTCTCCATCTGCTCGTCGCAGGGCCAACCGAACGCCGCCTTGTCGCAGCTGGCATTGAAGAAGCCCGCCATCACCGGGTTGAGGATGTCGGCCGAAACCCAGGAGGTCTGCATCACGTTCCAGCCGCCCTTGTCGATCGGATCCTTGCGGACGCGGCGGGAGACCACGGTCTGCCAGTCGGAGGATTGCATGTCGACCTTGAAGCCGCCGCGCTCCAGCAGCTGCTTGGCGACGGGGCCGAGATTGGTCAGCGACTGCAGGTCGGTGGAGTGCAGCAGCACGATCGGCTTGCCGTCATAGCCGGCTTCCTTGAGCAGCTCCTGAGACTTCCGGAAGTTCGATTCCAGCAGCCCCTCCATCCCCTTCTCGGAGGCGAGCGGCGTGCCGCAGACGAACATCGCCTTGCAGGGCTGGTAGTAATCAGGATTGCCGACCGTCGCCTCGAGGAAATCCTTCTGGTTCAGCGCATAGGTCACGGCCTGGCGCACCTTCGGGTTGTCGAAGGGCGGCTGGGTGTGGTTGAAGCGCATCGTGTATTGCAGGCCGAGCGGGTTGTAGTTCCACAGCTTGATGTTCTTGTCGCCGGCGAGCAGCGGGATCAGGTCGAAGGCCGGCTGCTCGATCATGTCGATCTCGCCGGCGAGCAGCGCGTTCACCGCCTGCTGTTGGTCGGTCACCGCCAGCCACTCGATGCGGTCGAGCTTCGCGACCTTGCCGCCGGCAAGGCCCGAGGCCGGCTCGGCGCGCGGCTTGTAGTCCTTGAATTTCGTATAGACGATCTTGTCACCCGGCTTCCATTCGTCGGTCTTCAGCACGAAGGGGCCGGAGCCGATGAACTCCGAGATCTGCGTGTTCGGATCGGTGTCCGCCACGCGCTTGGGCATCATGAACGGCACGTTCGACGACGGTTTGCCGAGACCGAAGATCAGCAGGCCGGTCGGCGATTTCAGCTTCACCGTGAAGCTCTTGGCATCGTCGGCGGTGATCGTGTCGACGAAGGTCATCAGCTTCTGACCGACCGGGTCCTTGGCCGACCAGCGCTTGATCGAGGCGATGCAATCCTCCGAGGTGACGGGCTTGCCGTCATGCCAGAGCAGACCGTCGCGGAGGGTGAACTTGTAGGTCAGCTTGTCGGGCGATTCGGTGAAGGTCTCGACCATCTGCGGCTTGATCGCGCCGGCCTCGTCCATCGAGAACAGCGTGTCGTAGATCATGTAGCCGTGATTGCGGACGATATAGGCCGTGGTCCAGATCGGATCGACGATCTTCACGTCGGAATGCATCACGACCTTGAGGGTCTGTGCCGGCGCCATCGAGGTGCCGGCAATGATCGCGCAGGCGGCCACCAAAGTCTTCAAACGCCATGCCATGGTGCTCTCCCTCGGTCTGTCGTGCGCGTTCGGCGCATCGCGATCTATGCAGGCCCTGTGCCACCGGGCGGCGCATGCTCGCCCGGCATCCTCATGCGGTCAACCGCGCCAGCAGCCCGGCCATCAGCCGGGTGCGCTGCAGCAGGCTTCCCACCTCGATATGCTCCTCCAACGTATGGTAGCCGGCGCCCAGCAGACCGAGCCCATCCAGCGAGGGAAGCCCTGCGGCTCCGGTAAAATTGGCATCCGAACCTCCGCCCGCCGAGCCGTGTTCGAGGCTCCAGCCTAGATCGGCGGCGACCTCGCGCGCGAGACCGAAAAGTTCGAGCGTGGCCGCGTCCGGTTCCCAGACGGGCCGGGTCACGCCGCGTGTCACGCTGAAGCGCGTGCCGTCGGTATTCTGCACGCCCAGCGCCAGCATACGCTCGACCCCGCGGTCGAGATCCGCCTGCCGCTTCGCCATGCTGAGCGCCTCGGCTCGACAGGTCGTCGGCACGCAATTGACCCATTGCCCGCCCTGGATCACGCCGACGCTGAAGGTGCAGTCGTCATCGGTCATCGCCTCGATCGCGAGCAGCTGCTGCGCCATCATGCTGATCGCGGAGCGGCCGTTCTTGAGCTGGGAGCCGGCATGGCTCGGCCGCCCTTCGGCGAGGAGGTTGAAGCGGGCGATCGCATAGCGCCCGGTGACGACGCCGTTGCCCGGCCGCCCCGGCTCGGGAACGAGGATGAAGCGATGCCGACGCGCCTGCTCCATGATCAGGTCGCGTGTGCCGGGACTGCCGATCTCCTCGTCGCTGGTGAACAGCACGCTGACCGGCAGCGGCGTCTCGATCCCCGCCTTGGCCAGCGCGATGATCGCCTGCAGCCCGGCATAGGCGCCGCCCTTCATGTCGAGGATTCCCGGCCCGTAGCAGCGCCAGCCGTCGCGCCGGAAGGGCAGCGTCTTCAGCGTGCCGACAGGATGCACCGTGTCGAGATGCGACATCATCAGGATGCCGGGCTCAGCCCTTCGCGGATGCGGAAAGTCGCCGCGCAGGCAGTCGCCGAGGCCGGGCGGGCCAGGAAAGCGAGTGACGATGGCGCCGGCCGCGACAAGCTCGCTCGCCGCGAAATCCATCATCCGGTTCACGGCCGCGACGTCGAAGGTCGGGCTCTCGCATTCGATCCAGGGCCGAAGGCCCGCGAGCAGGGCATCGAGATCGAGGGGCAGATCGGCGGGGTTCATGCGGGACGCCTTCAGGCTTTGCTGCGCGTTTCGACGAGCCGCGCCAGCAGGCTCGCCCCGATCGGCAGGATGCCGTCATCGAGCACGAAGGCCGGGTTGTGGACCGGCACGCTGCCGGCGTGGCCGACCCAGGCATAGGCACCGGGCACTACGCGCAGCATGTCGGCGAAATCCTCGCTGCCCATCACCGGCTTCGTCTCGGTCAGGACATTGCCCGCCCCGACGATCTCGGCGGCGACGGCGGCCGTGGCGACCGCCTGCTCGGGATGGTTCACCAGCACGTCGAAGATGCCGCGGATGTCGATGTCGACCTGCACGCCGAAGGTCGTCGCCATGCCGGCGCAAATCTCGCGCATCCGTTCCCGGATCAGCTTGGCGATCTCGGGCGAGAAGGTCCGCACCGTGCCGGCCAGCGCCGCCTCCTCCGGGATCACGTTATAGGCCGAGCCGGCATGGATCTGCGTGATCGAGAGCACGGCCGCCTCGCGCGGATCGGCGTTGCGGCTGACGATCGTCTGCAGCGCGGCCGCGAGCGAGATCGCGACGATGACCGGGTCGCGCCCGACATGGGGCATGGCGCCATGGCTGCCCTTGCCGGTGATCTTGATGTCGAAGAAATCCGCCCCCGCCATCGCCGGACCGGGGAAGACGGCGATCTGGCCGGGGTCGAGATTGGGCGCGTTGTGGATGCCGTAGATCTCGTCGCAGGGGAAGCGCTCGAACAGGTTGTCCGCGAGCATGGCGCGCGCCCCGCCGAGCCCCTCCTCCGCCGGCTGGAACACGAAGATCGCCGTGCCCGCGAAGCCGCGGTTCTCGGCGAGATAACGCGCCGCCCCCAGCAGCATCGTGGTGTGGCCGTCATGGCCGCAGGCATGCATCCGGCCGGGGATGGTCGAGCGCCAGGGCAGGTTGGTGATCTCGTCCATCGGCAGCGCGTCCATGTCGGCACGCAGGCCAATGCGCCGGCCCGGCCCACCCGTGCCCTGCAGGACGCCGACCACGCCGGTGCCGCCGATGCCACGATGAACCTCGATGCCCCAGGCTTCCAGCTTCTCGGCGACGATGCCCGACGTCCGGACCTCCTCGAAGCCGATCTCGGGATGGGCGTGGAGATCGCGGCGAATGGCGACGAGCTCGTCCGTGAAGGCCTCGATCGCGGTCAGGGCAGGCATGGGCAGAAACTCCGGGAGGGATTGAGGGCGATCAGCCGAAGACAGGGCCGAGCGGCGCGGTGCGCAGCCCCGGCCGCAGATGCTTCCAGGGCAGCACGGAGGGATCGACCGGCATCGGGCCGGGCGCGGCGCAGACCAGGATGGAATGCGCGATCGGTTCGAAATCGGCGCGGAAATGCACGGAGCTCTTGTTGACGAGGATCGCCTGCTCGGTCGGCTCGATGCCGACCTGCCGGTACATCGCCTGGTCCGCCATCTGCGCCTTGCGCGAGGCGACGACGATGCGGACGCCGCCGATCCGCAGCGCCGCGCAGGGACCGAGATTCATCCGCGATCCCCCGAAGAAGGGGCCGGGCGCCACGAAGCGCCCGTCCGAGAGCTGCTCGACGACGAACTCGCCTTCGAGCGGCACATCGCCGGGGATGCCGGATTTGGCGCCGAGCGCAGCCCGGATCGTCGCACCGACGCCCGCCTCATGCGCCTGGCGCGCCACCTCGGGATCGACGATCAGCCCGATCGCCGCCCGCTGCGCCCCGTTGCGGACGAGCGCGCGCGCCATACCCATCGTATCGGAATCGCCGCCTGCACCGGGATTGTCCTGCGTGTCGGAGATGACGATCGGCTTGGTCGCCCCTTGCGCCAGCGCCATCGCAGCCTTCACGCCCTCGTCCGGCGCGAAGACCTTGCCGTTGAACGCAGCCTCGCTCGCCATCACGCGCGCCGTTACGGCGTCGGCCGCCCGGTCGGCATCTCTTTGCGTCGCGCCATAGGCGACGACAGTCGGCCCGCAATCGGGAAAATCGGCGGCCGGGAAGCCCGGCAGGAAGGAGAGCGTCGGCACGCTGTCGCCCTCCAGCGCGGCGAGTTCGGCATAGATCGTCGCGCACGGCTCCATCGCCGTCGCCTGCCAGGCGATCGGGATCAGATAGGGGATCTGCCGGAAGGCCTTGGCGTCGCGCTTGGCCGTGCCGATCAGCCGCGCGAGATAGGTCGTCGCGCGGCTGCCCGTCAGCGCCATATCGACATGGGGATAGGTCCTATAGGCCACCAGCGCATCGGCGCTGTCGACCATGAGCTGCGTGACATTGCCATGCAGATCGAGGCTGGCGACCAGCGGTACGTCCGGGCCGATCGCGGCGCGCACGCGCCGCAGCGTTTCGCCCTCCCCGTCCGGGAAGCCTTCCGCCACCATGGCGCCGTGCAGATCGAGATAGACGCCATCCAGCGGCAATGCCGCCGCGGTGCGTTCGACCAGTTCGCCCAGCAGCGTCTCGAAAGCCTCGGCCGTGACATGGGCGGAGGGGCTGGCGGCGCACCACAGCGTCGGCACCATCTCCCAGCCCAGCCCGCGCGCCGTCTCGACGAAACCGCAGGCGCCGACATTGACGTTGCGCACCGCCTCGAACACGGCCTCGCCCCGCGCCAGCGACGGCCAGCCGCCACCCTGGATGAAGGCGTCGAGTCCCGCCTTGCTCGGCGCGAAGGTGTTGGTCTCGTGCAGGAACCCGCCGAAGGCGATGCGTGGCGACATGGGCGTAGGCTCCGGCTCGGCGACGAACCGCTGCAGGTCATCACGCCGGACGACCGGCCACAAGGCCGAAAACGAGCCGGCTGCCTTTCAAAAAGGCAAAGCTGGCCTGCGTCCCGTCACTTCTCGACGAAGGCGCGCTCCACCACATAGGTCGCCGGCGTCGAGCTCGAGCCCTCGACGAAGCCGCGTCCCTCGAGCTGGACCTTCATGTCGGCCAGCATCGCCGGGCTGCCGCAGAGCATGACCCGGTCGTTCTCGGCATTGGCGAAGGGCAGCCCGAGCGAGGCGAACCAGTCCGGCGAGGCGAACAGCTCGGTCACGCGGCCGCGATTGCGGTAGTCCTCGCGGGTCACGGTCGGATGGTAGATGAGCTGGCTGGCGACCATCTCGCCGATCAGCTCGTCAGCCGGCAGCTCCTCGCGGATGAAGGTCTCATAGGCCAGTTCCGACACCAGTCGCACGCCATGGACGAGCACGACCTTCTCGAAACGCTCATAGGTGGCCGGATCGCGGATCAGGCTCATGAAGGGTGCGAGCCCGGTGCCGGTCGATAGGAAATACAGGTTGCGGCCTGGCACCAAATTGTCGTGCAGCAGCGTGCCGGTGGCCTTGCGGCCGATCAGGATCTCGTCGCCGGGCACGATCTTCTGCAGGCGAGAGGTCAGCGGGCCGTCGGGCACCTTGATGCTGAGGAATTCGAGTTCCTCGTCATAGGGCGCGCAGGCCATGCTGTAGGCGCGCAGCAGGGGGCGCCCCTCGACCATCAGGCCGATCATCGCGAACTGGCCGGCCTCGAAGCGGAAGGCGGGATTGCGGGTGGTGCGGAAGCTGAACAGCGTGTCGTTCCAGTGATGAACCGACAGGACCTTCTCGACATACTGGTTGCTCATGCTCGTCTCTTCCGTCCCGTCCTCTGCCCTCTGCATCGCGAGGCCGGGCCTCGCGCCGATGCGCGGCCTCTCCTCGGCGAAGCCGGCGCCGAAGGCAAGCCGTTCTCTGCCTGCGAGACCGGCTCATCTGCCTTGATTCGCCGCAAATCCCGGCGCGGACGCAGACAGCCGCACCACAGGTGCCAGCCAGCGGGTCGCCGCGAGACGCGACATCCGCTATGGCGGGTGATCGCCGCCGGCAAAGCGCCGGCGGGACCGGAGACGCCATGACCATCCGCGCCGAACTGACCGAGCGCTTCCTGCGCTATGTCGCCATCGAGAGCCAGAGCGATGCACGCGCCACAGCTCTGCCCAGCACGCCGGGCCAGCAAAGCCTCGCCGATCTCCTGGCGCGGGAACTGCGCGCTCTCGGCCTGTCGGACGTCGTGGTCGACGATCATGCCACCGTCACGGCGGTGAAGCGGGGCAACCGCCCTGGCGCGCCACGGATCGGCTTCATCGCTCATCTCGACACGGTCGATTCTGGCCTCTCGCCCGTCATCCGCCCGCAGATCCTGCGCTTCGAGGGCGAGGATCTCTGCCTGAACCGCGATCAGGACATCTGGCTGCGCGTCGCCAACCACCCCGAGATCCGCCGTTGGACCGGCGAAGACATCCTGTTCAGCGACGGCACCAGCGTGCTCGGGGCCGACAACAAGGCTGCGGTGGCGATCATCATGACGCTGCTGGCGCGGCTCGGCTCCGACGATCCCCATGGCGACCTCGCGATCGCTTTCGTGCCGGACGAGGAGATCGGTCTGCGCGGCGCCAAGGCGCTCGACCTCGCCCGCTTCCCCTGCGACTTCGCCTATACGATCGACAGCTGCGAGGTCGGCGAGGTCGTCATCGAGAACTTCAACGCTGCGGCGGGAGAACTCGCCTTCACCGGCGTCCCCGCCCACCCGATGTCGGCCAAGGGCGTGATGGTCAACCCGCTGCTGATGGCGCATGACTACATCGCCGCCTTCGACCGCGCGGAAACCCCGGAGCGGACCGAGCAGCGCGAAGGCTATGTCTGGTTCACGGAAATGACCGCCAATCCCGGTCAGGCCATTCTCAAACTCGCCATCCGCGATTTCGACCGTCAGAGCTTCGCGCGGCGCAAGCGACGCGTGACGGAGGTGGCGGAGGCGATCGCCGACCGCTACCCGACGGGGCGGGTCTCCTGCAGCCTCTCCGACACCTATGGCAACATCGCCGACAGCCTCGGCGACGATCGCCGCCCGGTGGATCGCCTGCTGGCGGCGATGAAAGGTCTGGGGGTCGAGCCCAAGCTGATCCCGATGCGCGGCGGCACCGACGGCGCGGCGCTCTCCGCCCGCGGGCTGCCGACGCCGAACTTCTTCACCGGCGCCTACAACTTCCACTCGCGCTTCGAATTCCTGCCGCTGCCCGCCTTCGAGACCGCCTATGCAGTTGCTCGCGCGGTGTGTCTCGAGCCCGTCTGAGGCGACGTCTCAGCTCAGCAGACGGCCCGCCAGCGGAACGACGGTCGGCGGCGCCTCCACCTCCTCATCGGCGAAGCCGGGCAGGAAGGCGCCGCAGGATGCGGTCGCGGCTTCGCCCGCCGTGATCGGGCCCTCGGCGAGCCGGCGCAGTAACGCGGCCTTGAGCGGACAGGGCCCCGCCCCCGCCATGCCGGAACTCTCGGCGAGGTCGAGCAGGCATGACGCGCAGGGCGCCTGCGACAGGCGCACCGGCGCACCGCTGAGGAGACGCGGAAAGGGCAGCATCGGCAGGTGGTCCGGTGGTTCGAGCGGCACTCGGATGCCGAGCATGGCGTGCCGATCTCTCCAACGCGTTAACCCGGACCCGAGATGGCGGGGCCATCGAGCGACAGCCAGCCACTGCGGAAGCACAACGGCATTTTAACCGTCGCTCGCCATGCTCCCCCGGTTGTGGCCCCAGGGACTACCGATGCCCTCTCGTTCCTCCCATCGCGTCATCGATCAGGGATTGCGCGACGAGGTCTACATCTCGCTGGTCCGCTCGCTCTATGCGGACCCGCGCACGCTGGTTGTCGGGTCCAGCGGCTCGGTGCTGGCGGCCTTCGTCACGGCGGCAATGACGGGTCACGTCGCCTTTTATGGCTGCGCCCTCGCCATGCTGGTGCTGACGCTGGTCCGGGCCGTGGACGCCGTGCAGTTCAAGGCCGCGTCGCGCACCCTGAGGCGGCCGAGCCAGGCCGCCCGCTGGGAACTGCGCTACACCGCCCTGTCCTCGGTTTATGTTTTCGTGCTCGGGCTCTGGTCCTTCCTTGCCTTCGCCCTGCAGGCGAGTCCGCCGGTCCAGCTCCTCGCCTTCTCGATGACGCTCGCCAACATGATCGGCGTCGCCGGCCGCAATTACGGCAGCCGGATGCTGGTGATGACCCAGCTCAGCTGCGCCGGTGTGCCGCTGCTGGCCGGCCTGACGCTGGCCGGGAACAGCCACTATGCGGTCGTCGCCTGCGTGCTCGCGCCTTTCCTCGTCAGCTTCAAGACCATCGCGGACAAGCTGCGCGCGACGCTGACGACGGCCGTCGTCTCGGCCAAGCATGAGCGCCTGCTGGCGGCCAGGCTCGAGACCGCGCTCGACAACATGGCCCATGGCCTGTGCATGTTCGACCAGTCCGGCATGCTCTCGCTGGTCAACCGGCGCCTGCCCGGCATCGTCGGCCTGCCGGGCGGCCTGGCGGAGCCCGGCCGCGGCATCGGCCGTCTTCTGATCCGCGCGCAGCGCGCCGGTGTGATCGGCCGCGCCCAGTTGCGCAGCCTCGTCCTGGCAGCCCGTCTGGCGTTGCGCGACCACGCCGAGGCACGGCTCACGACCAGCCTGGTCAACGGCCGAATCCTCGAACTCACCTTTCGCACATCGGACGTGACCGGCACCGTCGTGGTGGTCGAGGACATCACCGAACAGCGGCAGCAGGAGGACATGATCCGCCAGCTCGCCCATTACGATCCGCTCACTGGTCTGCCCAATCGCAGCCTGCTGCGTTCCCATCTCCAGAGCCTGATCGGCGAGGCCGACAAGAGCTTCGCCATCCTGTTCATCGATCTCGACCACTTCAAGAAGGTCAACGACACGCTGGGCCACCCCTGCGGCGACGCGCTGCTCGTCGAGGTCTCCCGCCGCCTCACGGCAACCTTGCCGGCCGCCTCGCTCATCGCGCGGCTCGGCGGCGACGAATTCGTGGCCATCATGCCCGACATGGTCGAGCGCGAGGCGCTGGAGAAGATCACGGCCCGCGTCAGCGCGAGCCTGCTGCAGCCCTATGAGATCGAGGGCAACGCCATCGTCAGCAGCGCCAGCATCGGCATCGCGATCAGCCCGGATGACGGGCGAGATCCAGACATCGTTATCCGCAACGCCGATCTCGCGCTCTACGCGGCCAAGTCGAGCGGGCGGGGCTGCGCCCAGTTCTACGACAGCAGCATGATCGAGGTCGCCCGCGCACGTCGGATCGTCGAGATCGATCTGCGCGAGGCTTTGGCGAGCGACCAGTTCGAACTGTTCTATCAGCCGATCGTGGCCATGCAGACCGGCCGGATCACGAGCTGCGAGGCGCTCCTGCGCTGGCGGCACCCCGAGCGTGGCATCGTCTCGCCGGGCGAATTCATCGGCATCGCCGAGGAGGTCGGGCTGATCGCGCAGATCGGTCGCGTCGTCCTCGACAAGGCCTGCCGCGAAGCGACCCACTGGCCGGACAGCGTCTCGGTCGCCGTCAACATCTCGGCGATTCATTTCCGCGGCGACGCGGTCGTGGAGGATGTCGCGGCAGCGCTGGAGCGCACGGGCCTCGCGCCCTCCCGCCTCGTCGTCGAACTGACCGAATCCGCGCTGATGCAGGATGATGCGCTGGCGCTCTCGACGCTGACGCGCCTGCGCGACCTCGGCGTGCGCATCGCGCTCGATGATTTCGGCACGGGCTATTCCAGCCTGAGCTATCTCCAGTCGTTTCCGCTCCACAAGATCAAGATCGACCGCTCCTTCGTCTCGGGCGGCCGCGAGACCCGCAAGGACCAGACGCTGCTCGTCGGCATCGCCCGGCTCTGCAAGGAACTGGGCCTCACCGTCGTGGCCGAAGGCGTCGAGACGGTGGGCCAGCTCGACACCCTCGCCCGCATGGGAGCGATCGACGAGGTCCAGGGCTATCTCCTCGCCCGGCCGCAGCCGACGTCGCAGTTGCGCGACCTGATCGCCGCCTTCGCCCAGCGCTCGCTGACGGCGAGCGTGGAGCGGTTGCCGGTGCGCCGCCAGGCTCGCTGAGCCCCTCGCTTGCCACCGTAACATTCGCGCCGCACTGCCCGGAAAACGCTCGCAAGCGACGTTGCGGCAGGCTCAAACTTGGGCGGACCGCCGCTTGACGACTCCGTCGCGGGCCGATGATGGTTAATTCCAGTTAACCATCATCGGTCGCGTCATGGTCGAAACCGCCGCACTCCAGGTGCCCTCCCTGAGCGACCGTGTGCTGCGGGCGATGGAGCGCATCGAGTACCGTCTCGCGACCGACACCGCTGACCGCGAACGCATCTTCAACCTGCGCTACCGCGCCTATCTCCGCGAAGGTGCGATCGCCGAGAGCGAGGACGAGCGCTTCACCGACCCGGTGGACGACCATCCGAACTGTCTGATTTTCGGCGTCTATGCCGATGGCGATCTGGCGGGAGCCATCCGCCTCAGCATAACCGTGCCGGGCCTGCCGCAGATCCCGACGGCGCAGGTCTTCCCCGAGGCGGTCCTGCCCCTGATCGACGCCGGCCATGTGCTGGTCGATCCGACCCGTTTCGTCGCCGATCCGCACTGGTCACGGGCCCTGCCGGAACTGGCCTATCTGACGCTGCGGCTGCCTTGGCTGGCGATGGAGCAGTTCGGCGCGGACATCATGCTGGCTGCGGTGCGGCCGGAACATTATCCCTTCTATCGCCGCCTCTGGGGCAACACCGTCGCTGCGCCGGCCACGCTCTATCCCGGCCTGTCGAAGCCGGTCATGCTGTCGCTGCTCGACTATGCCCGGGCGGCGCCGCGCGTCGAAAAGCTCTACCCGTTCTTCCGGGCCCGCGACGACGAGCGCACGGCGATCTTCGGCACCAGCGCCCTGCCGTGGCTGCCGCTGGGCGCTCCCGCTCTCTCCGGGCCGCTGCGGGCCTGAGGGGTCGCCCTAACGGCTGAAGGCGAATTTGGTTCCATGCGTCGCGGCGTGAAACCCCTGCCGTCGCTTGCAAAAAACGAATTCCCTCCCGTTCCGGCAATGCTCTAGAAGTCTCAGGCCCCGACATCGCTTCCGCGGTGGGGTTCGCGCCGGATTCCGCCCGGCGCGGTGGCCCTGAATGGCGGATCCGCATGTCCGACGCCGACCCTGCCCGTGTTTTCCACTTCCTCAAAGGCGACAGCGAACTCGCCGGGCTGATCGCCCGGTTCGACTGGTCCGCGACGACGCTCGGACCCGTCGACAGCTGGCCGGCGACCATCCGCTCCGTCGTCGGCATGATCCTGCATTCACCGCTGCCTATCGTGACGCTCTGGGGCGAGCCGGGCATCATGATCTACAATGACGCCTATTCCGTCTTCGCGGGAGCGCGCCACCCGCAACTGCTCGGCTCCGAGGTTCGCAAGGGATGGCCCGAGGTCGCCGATTTCAACGACAACGTCGTCCGCACCGTTTTCCGCGAGGGCCGGACGCTCTCCTACAAGGATCAGGAGCTGACCCTGAACCGCGGCTCCGGCCCGGCCCAGGTCTGGATGAACCTGGACTATTCGCCGATCCTCGGCGACGACGGGGTGCCTCTCGGCGTCATCGCGATCGTCGTCGAGACCACCGAGAAGGTCACGGCCGACCGGCAGCTGCGCAACGAGCGCCTGCGCCTGCAGCAGATGTACGAGCAGGCGCCCTCCTTCATGGCGATGCTGGAGGGGCCGGAGCACCGCTTCTCCCTCGTCAACGAGGCCTATCAGCAGTTGATCGGCCGTCGCGACGTGATGGGTCGGACTGTCGCCGAGGCCCTGCCAGACGCGGCCGAGCAGGGCTATGTCCGCATCCTCGACGACGTCTTCGCGAGCGGAATGGCCTATCGCGCCTCCGGGGCGCGCTTCCAGGCGCGCAACCCCGATGGCGGCCCGTCTTACACGCGCTTCGTCGATTTTGTCTTCCAGCCCATCACCGATGCAACCGGCCAGGTGACAGGCATCTTCGTCGACGGCATCGACGTCACAGACCGCATCGTTGCGCAGGAGGCGATCCGCGCCAGCGAGGCGCAGTTCCGCTCCTTCGCCCAGGCGATGCCGAACCATGTCTGGACCGCGCCGGCGGACGGCCGGCTCGACTGGTTCAACGAGCGCGTCATGGAATACAGCGGCCGCGAGGCCCAGGAGCTTCTGGCGGAGGGATGGCTCGCCATCGTCCATCCCGACGACCGCGATGCGGCGGTCAAGCTGTGGCAGGGAGCTTTGACCTCCGGCGAACGCTACGAGACCGAGTTCCGCATTCGCAGCGCGGCCGGCGAGTTCCGCTGGCATCTGGTCCGCGCCGTGCCGATCCGTAGCGAAGCGGGCGAGATCATCCGCTGGATCGGCACCAGCACAGACATCCACGAGCAGAAACTGGCCGAGGTCGAGACCACGCGAGACCGCGACCGGCTCTGGAAGCTGTCGCAGGAATTGATGCTGGTCTGCGACTATGAGGGCATCGTGACGGCGGTCAATCCATCGGCCGAGCGGCTTCTCGGCTGGACGGAGTGCGAAATGGCAGGGAGGCCCCTGTCGGACTTCGTCCACCCTGATGACCTGGACCGCACGGCGGCCGAGGTTCTCAAGCTCTCGCATGGCGCGACGACGCTGGCCTTCGAGAACCGCTATCGCTGCCGCGACGGCAGCTACCGCCTGCTCGACTGGACGGCCGTGCCGGATTCCGGCCGCATCCACGCTATCGGGCGCGACATCACCGAGGAGCGCCGCGCTACCCGCGACCGTGACCGGATCTGGAACCTCTCGCCCGTTCTCAAGGTCGTCGCCAAGCCCGACGGCACGGTGACGGCGGTCAATCCGACCTGGACAAAGGTGCTCGGCTGGTCATCGGCCCAGACCGTCGGCCGCACGATCCTGGATTTCGTCGATCCCGACGATCGCGAGGCCGCAGCGGAGCGCCTCGCCCGTCTGGCAAGCGGTGCGCCGATCATGGCTTCCGAAAGCGCAATTCTGACGGCGGATGGCGGAAGGCGTCGGATCGCCTGGACCAGCGTGCCCGACGGCGACACGATCTATGCGTTCGGCCGCGACATCACGGCGGAGACGGAAGCCGCCGCGGCGCTCGCGAGCAGCGAGGCGGCGCTGCGCCAGGCGCAGAAGATGGAGGCGATCGGCCAGCTCACCGGCGGCGTCGCCCATGACTTCAACAATTTGCTGCAGGTGGTCAGCGGCAATCTCCAGCTTCTCGCCCGCGATGTCGCGGGCAATGAGAGGGCAGCCCGGCGCATCCAGAACGCGATGGAGGGCGTCGCCCGCGGTTCCCGCCTCGCCTCGCAGCTTCTCGCCTTCGGCAGGCGCCAGCCTCTGGCCCCGAAGGTCATCAATCTCGGCAAGCTGATCCGTGGCATGGACGAGATGCTGCGGCGTGCGCTCGGCGAGACGATCGAAATCGAAAGCGTCGTTGCTGGCGGCCTCTGGAACACGCTGGTCGATCCCAGCAACGTCGAGAACGCCCTGCTCAACCTCGCCATCAACGCCCGCGACGCCATGGACGGCCGCGGCAAGCTGACGATCGAGGCCGGCAATGCGGTTCTCGACAGCACCTATGCCCGCATCCATCCTGACGTCGCGCCGGGCCGCTACGTCATGCTCGCCGTAACCGACACCGGCTCCGGCATCCCGCCCGAGATCGTCGACAAGGTCTTCGACCCCTTCTTCAGCACCAAGCCGGAAGGCAAGGGCACGGGGCTCGGCCTTTCCATGGTCTACGGCTTCGTCAAGCAGTCCGGCGGCCATGTGAAGATCTACAGCGAACCCGGCGAAGGCACGACGATCCGGCTCTACCTGCCGCGCTCGGTCGAGAGCGAGGACGAGCTGGTGGCGTTCGATACCGGGCCGATCGCCGGCGGCACCGAGACGATCCTCGTGGCCGAGGACGACAAGGGCGTCCGCGAGACGGTGATCGAGACGCTGACCGATCTCGGCTATCGCGTGCTGCAGGCGCCCGATGCGAAATCGGCCCTCGCCATCGTCGAGAGCGGCATCCATATCGACATGCTCTTCACCGATGTCGTGATGCCCGGCCCGATGAAGAGCACCGAACTGGCGCGCAAGGCGGTCGAAAGACTGCCGGGGCTGACGGTGCTGTTCACCTCGGGCTACACCGAGAACTCGATCGTCCATGAGGGGCGGCTCGACGAGGGTGTCGAGCTGCTGAGCAAGCCCTACTCGCTCGAGCAGCTCGCGCGGAAGGTGCGCCACCAGTTCGCCAACGCCGCCCAGCAGCGGCTGGCAGCAGCGCCCCCTCCGCGGGCGGAGCCGGCCCCGGCCGCTGTGCGCAAGCTCTCGATCCTGCTCTGCGAGGACGACGCCCTGATCGCCATGGCGACCGTCGACATGCTGGAGGATCTCGGCCATTCCGTCATCGAGACGGGTCTGGCCCGCGACGCCCTCGCCATGCTGGACAAGGCGCAGGTCGATATCCTTCTGACCGATGTGGGCCTGCCGGATATGCCGGGCACGGCGCTCGTCGCCAAGGCCCGCGAGAAGCGGCCCGATCTGCCGGTCGTCTTCGCCACGGGCCATTCACGCGTCGAAGGCGTCGAGATCGACGAGCGGACCGCGCTGGTGGTGAAGCCCTATCAGCCCAGCCACCTCGCCGCCGCGGTCGCGAAGATCGCAGCGCTGCTGGGCCCGCGCTGACACGCGGGCCCGTGCGAGTGGCTCAGGCGGGCGCCTTGGACTTACCCTCGCCCACTGTAATCGCAAACAGACCGACATCGGTGGCGGCGCTGCGGAAGCCGCCCTCGCAATAGCAGAGATAGAACTCCCAGAGCCGCCGGAAGGGCTCGTCGAAGCCGAGCGGGCGGATCGATTGCCACTGCACCAGGAAGCGTCGGCGCCATTCCTGCAGAGTCAGCGCATAGCTCTCGCCGAAACTGAACCGGTCGGCGAGCTTCAGCCCCGCCGCGTCGATCTGCTCGTTCATAGCGCTGTGCGAGGGCAGGAGCCCGCCGGGGAAGATATAGTGCTGGATGAAGTCAGCGCCGCTGGCATAGGAGGCGAAACGGCTGTCCTCGATCGTGATCGCCTGCAGCACGATGCGGCCATCGGGCTTGAGGCAGTTGCGCAGCGTCGCGAAATAGGCGGGCCAGAACTCGCGGCCGACGGCCTCGATCATCTCGATCGAGACGATCCGGTCGAACTGTCCGGTCACGTCGCGGTAGTCCTGCAGCCGCAGATCGACCCGGTCGGACAGTCCGGCATCGGCAATGCGCTGCTGCGCATAGGCCAGTTGCGAGGGCGAGAGCGTGATGCCCGTGACATGGCAGCCTTCGCGGGCCAGCCGTTCCGCCAGCGCGCCCCATCCGCAGCCGATCTCGAGCACGCGCTCGCCGCCCTTGAGCTGCAGCCGCTCGACGATCAGGTCGAGCTTGGCGACCTGGGCCTGCTCGAGCGTTTGGCCCGGCTGCGTATAGAGCGCCGAGGAATAGGTCATGCTCTCGTCGAGCCACTGCGCGTAGAAGGCATTGCCCAAGTCGTAATGGGCCGTGATGTTACGCTTGCTGCCGCGGCGGGTGTTGGCGCGCCCGAGATGCAGCATCCGCGTCAGCATGCGCGCCGGCCAGCTCCCGGAGATCATGGCGCGCAGCGTGTGGTCGTTCACGGCCGCCAGTTCGATCACGGCCGTCATGTCAGGGCTGCTGAAATCGCCGTCGCAATAGGCGCGGGCGAAGCCGATATCGCTCTGCAGCACGAGCCGGCGAATGGCCCGCCAGCGCTTGAGGACGATCATCGCGTCGGGGCCGGGCTCCGGCGCCTGCTGCACGAGCACGGCGCCATCCGGCGTCACCACCGTCAGTCGTCCCCGCGCCAGCCGCGCCATCAGCTTCGCCAGGAACGCCCGCGACAGCCCCAGACTCCAATCCGGGGCGAGCCGTGCCACGCGAACCAGATCCTGCTGCCGTGTTTCGTCTGTCATCGTCCGTATCCGACCGTTTCCGCTGGAACGCCGCCCCGGTCTCGACGTTGAGGCTGGGGCAGGCCGCCGCGCCTCATCTGTCCTGTCGAAGCGTGTCAGACTGCATACGCTGCAAGCGCGCAAACAGATTTGCAGCGCGAGCGGCCGTCCCAAGAAAGGCGATCCGCGCTTCCGCGGTCAACGTAACAGGGCCCATGCCCCGGAGAACAGGATGACCCGGAGAACAGAATGACCTTCCTCGCAGGCTACCTCATCTTCCTGGTCGTGTTCGGCGTGATCGACGTGATCTGGCTTTCGCTGATGGCGGGCGCGCTCTATCGCCCGACCTTGGGCGATGCCCTGCTCGAGCGGATCCGCTGGGCGCCGGCGCTGCTGTTCTATTTCGCCTTCCCGGCCGGGCTGATCCATTTCGCGCTGATGCCCGCCTTGGCGGGCGGCTCGCCGATGGCAGCCTTCGTCAACGGCGCGCTGCTCGGGCTGCTCGCTTACGGCACCTATGACCTGACCAACTATGCCACGTTGCGGCGCTGGACGCTGACGATCACCCTGGCCGACCTCGTCTATGGCAGCCTGGTGGCCGGCGTTTCGACGCTGGCGGCCTATGCGGGCGTGGTCGCGATGCGCGGCTGGGGCTGGCTTTAGGCTGGCTTCAGCCGGTAATGGCCGACGCCCCAGGACTCGCCGCCGGCATGGCCGAAGAGCCCGCTGGTGGCGAGGAAGAACAGCCGCCAGCGCCGGCGCCACAAACCCGCATCGGCGCCATAGACCTGCGACAGGATCGGGTCGATCACCGGCAGATTGCGGTCGAAATTGGCGAGCCAGTCTTCTGCGGTGCGCTTGTAATGCTCGCCGCTCCAGTGCCATTCCGATTCGACGTCGAACAGCTCCGGAAAGCAGTGCACCAGCCGCCGGCTCGGCATCAGCCCGCCGGTGAAGAAGTGCTGGGCGATCCAGTCCGACTTGTCCTCGACATCGAAGCGATAGCAGGCCGAGCGATGGGTGAAGACGTGCAGGAAGAGCCGTCCCTCGGGTTTCAGCCAGCCCCGCGCCCGCGACAGCAGCTCGGTCCAGTTCGCCATGTGCTCGAACATCTCGACCGAGACGATGCGGTCGAAGCCACCCTCGCTGGCAAAGGCGTTCATGTCGGCTGTGACGATCCGCAGATTCGACAGGCCCCGCGCCGCGATCTCGCCCTCGATAAAGGCACGCTGCGAGGCCGAGTTGGAAACAGCGGTGATCTGAGCGGACGGCAGCCGCTCCGCCATGAACAGCGACAGCGAGCCCCAGCCGCAACCGAGCTCGAGGATGCGCTGCCCGTCCCGGAGATCGGCATGCTCGAGGGTGAGTTCGAGCGCCCGAACCTCAGCCTCGTCCAGCGTCGTCTGCGGCGTGTCGTAGTAGCAGCAGGAGTATTTCCGCCTCGCTCCCAGCGCAGCCTGGAAGAAGGCCGCCGGCACCTCGTAATGCTGGCGGTTGGCGGCGTCCGCATGCTGCGCGATCGGGTACTGGCCCATCGACGCGACAAAGGAGGAGTCCGGCTCGGCCTCGCCCTGACGCAGCTTGCGATCGGTGCGACCGACGAGCGTGGCGATGCCGGCGCGGGTGACGACGTCGGGCAGCGGCAGGCGCTCGCCCCAATTGCCGAGATGGTCCAGAATCGTCATCGCAAACCTCAGCCGGTGGCGGGCGGCCAGGGCAGCAGCGCGCTGGTGCGCCGCTGATAGGCCCGGTAAGCGTCGCCATGCTTGGCGACCATGTGTTCCTCGAGCGGCGGAATGCCGGAGATGCGCGTCAGCAGGAGCGTCATGGCGATCGGCGCCAGCAGAGCGATGAAGCCGTAGCCATAGCCGGAGACCGCGATTGCGATCACCGGATAGGCGCTCCAAAGCACGCATTCGAAGAAGTAGTTGGGGTGGCGCGACCAGGCCCAAAGCCCCTGGTCGCAGACCTTGCCCTTGTTGGCAGGATCGCGGGCGAAAGCACGCAATTGCCGGTCGGCGATGGCGCCGCCACCGACACCGATGGCGAAGACCAGCACGCCGACGAAGTCCTGGAGACCCAGCGTGGAGGCGGGATTGTGCGCGGCCAGCACGATCGCCATCGCCAGCGGCGCGCTGGCGAGCGCCTGCAGCATCAGGAAGCGGAACATCTGGCGGTCCTTGTCGGCCCCCCAATCGCGCTTGAGCTTGGCGTAGCGCGGATCATCCGAGATGCCCCGCGTGCGCGAAGCGACATGGAGGCCCAGCCGCAGCGCCCACGCCGCCGCCAACCCAGCGACGAGAACACGACGCGACATCGGCCCGGCGCCGAAAGGCAACAGCGAGCCGACCATGCCGGCCGTCCCCAGCCCGAAGGTCCAGATCGAATCGATCCAGCCCGAATTGCCTGTGCGCCGCTCGACCAACCAGGCCCCCGTCATCGCGACGACCATGACGAGCGCGACGGTCGCCAGCGCCAGCAGGAAGGAGAGCGCGGTCACAGCCGCACCAGCGGTTGCAGCAGGCGGCCGAGCCAGCCCTCGAATTTCACCTCGCCCGTCAGCGCGACGATGCAGGTGCATCCTTCTACGGCATCGACACGCGGATGGTGCTCGTGGTTCTCGTTCGCCTCGTCGAAATCACCGCGGGCGAACCGGCCATATTCATGCTCATAGGCGCCCGAGAGGATCGTGGTCCACTCATGGCCCGTATGGCGATGCTCCGGCAGCCGCGTCCCGGGAGCGGCCCGCAGCATGAAGACACGCGACTCGGCGCCCGGAACCTTGACCCGCCGCAGCGAAACCCCGAGCCCGATCGGCTGCCAGCGGCCAAGCTCATAGGGCTGCAGCACGCGCGGCAATCCTGTCTCCACCGGCCGCAAAGCCGGAGGCTCGTCGTGGTCTTCGCGCTCGAGGCGTGCCAGCGCGTCCTCGGCCGAGGTCAGCATCGGAACCGCTTCGCCGGCCGCGAGTACACCACCGCCGACCGCCTCGATCTCGCGCAGGGCCCGCGCTGAGGCCGGATTCATTTCGACATGCGCCGCGACCACGAGCGACATGCCTTCGTCGAGCCGGCCTGCGGCGAAGCCGGCCAAGGTCTCGTCCGACGGGAGATGCCGGGCGTTCATCGCAGATCCTCCAGATGTCGGCGCAGATGCGCCATGGCCAGCCGCAGACGCGACTTCACCGTTCCGAGCGGGATAGAGAGCTTGTTGGCCACGTCCTGGTGGCTGAATCCCTCGAGAAAGGCGAGTTCAACGACCCGATATTGCTCTTTGGACAGTCCTTTGAGCGCGACGCGTACCCGAGCATCACGTTCCGAGCCGGACAGAACCTCGTCGGGCTGCTCCGGCCCGTCTTCCTCCTCCAGCAGGTCGAAGACCTGGGATTGGCGCGAACGCTTCTCCCGCCGCGCATGATCGATCCGGAGATTGCGCGCGATCGTCGCGATCCAGGTGCTGGCGCCGGCCTTGGCGGGGTCGAACAGGGCAGCCTTGCGCCACACTGTCATCAGCGTTTCCTGGGCCAGCTCCTCCGCCAGATCCGGCGGCGTGCCGCCGCGCATCAGCAGGCCTTTCACGCGAGGCGCGAAATGGTCGAACAAGCGCGCGAAGGCTTGGCGGTCGGCGGAAGACGCGATGGCCTGAACAAGGGCGTCTGCATCCATGGGGACGGTGATCGAACCTCTCCGCACCCCGGCCGTGACCGGGGATCGTGACTTCTGTCCTGTTGCGGGCGTTGCGAACATGGCCCCTTTACGCGGCCCGTCCGCATCTGGATCAGATCGCCAGCTGCGATAGCCGTCGCTCCGTGAGAAAGACGGCTCCGGACCGGCTACCACTCCCTGCCCCAACGATAAAGACTGAACCGATGGGGACAGCCGGTCGTAACCTTTCGCTCTGCCGCGACAAAAGGTCGGTTCATGCACGGCTCCTTCTCCCAGCCCCTCCGGATCGCCGTCATCGGCTCCGGGATCTCAGGGCTTTCCAGCGCCTGGCTGCTGTCGCAGCGACATGACGTCACGCTGTACGAAAGCGCGCCGCGGCTCGGCGGGCATGCCAACACGGTCGATGTCGTGCAGCACAGCGGCGCGGATGTGCCGGTCGACACCGGCTTCATCGTCTATAACGAGGCGACCTACCCCAATTTCACGGCGCTGATGGCCCATCTCGGCGTCGCGACCAAGCCGACGGAAATGTCCTTCGCCGTCTCGCTCGACGAGGGACGCCTGGAATACAGCGGCACCAGCCTCTCGGGCCTCTTCGCGCAGCGGCGCAATCTGCTCAGCCCGCGCTTCTGGTCGATGCTGAGCGATCTCCGCCGCTTCTATGCCCAGGCGACGCGGGACGCGCAGTCCTCGACGCTCGCTGGCCAGTCGCTGGGCGATTATCTCGACGCGGGCCGCTATGGCGAGGCGTTTCGGGAGGATCATCTCCTTCCGATGGCGGCCGCGATCTGGTCGGCCCCCTGCAACGAGATGCTGGAGTACCCCGCAGCCGCCTTCATCCGCTTCCATCACAACCACGGCCTGCTGAAGCTGACCAATCGCCCGGTCTGGCGCACGGTCGATCGCGGCAGCCGCTCCTATGTCGAGCGTCTGCGCGATGCGTTCCGCGGCGACATCGTACTGGGCAACGCCGTGCGACAGGTGACGCGTCTCGAGGACGCGGTCCGTGTCGAGACTGCGGATGGCGAGGCGCGCGGCTTCGATCATGTCGTGCTGGCGACCCATGCCGATCAGGCGTTGGCCCTGCTCGGCGATCCCTCGGCCGAAGAAACGAGGCTGCTGGGCGCCTTCCGCTACAGCCGCAACCGCGCGATCCTGCACAGCGACGCGATGCTGATGCCGCGCCGCCGCAGCGCCTGGGCGAGCTGGAACCATCTCGGCGAGCGCCGGGCGCCGGACGCGCCCTGCGCCGTGACCTACTGGATGAACCTGCTTCAGGGTCTCAAAACCGAGCAGCCTCTCTTCGTCACCCTCAACCCCCCCCGCGATCCGGCACCCGAGACCGTGCTGCGCGAGGAGATCTACGAGCATCCAATCTTCGACGGGCCGGCTCTGGCGGCCCAGGAGGAGCTCTGGTCGCTGCAGGGTGGACGCAACACCTGGTTCTGTGGCGCCCATTTCGGCGCTGGCTTCCACGAGGATGGCCTTCAGGCTGGCCTCGCGGTCGCGGAGGATCTCGGCGGCATGACGCGTCCCTGGACCGTGGCGGACGACTCCGGCAGGATCGTCCGCACGCCGGTGACGGCGGGGCTGGAACGCGCGGCATGACGACGGAGACCGCCTCGGCGCTGTATGTCGGCCGGGTGCGACATCTGCGGTTCCGGCCGCGCCGGCACAAGCTCGCCTATCGCGTCTTCTGGATGCTGCTCGATCTCGACGAGATCGACAGCCTTGCGCGACGGCTGCGCGTCTTTTCCCGTAACCGCTTCAATCTCTATGCATTCCGCGACGCCGATTACGGTGACCGCAGCGGCGCCCCTTTGCGCCCGCAGATCGAGGCGCTGCTGCGCGAGGCGGGGCTCGATCCCGATGGCGGGCCGATCCGGCTGCTCACCATGCCGCGCATCCTGGGCTACGCCTTCAACCCGCTCAGCACATGGTTCTGCCACAGCCGCGACGGCAGGCTGATGGCGATCGTCTACGAGGTGCACAACACCTTCGGCGAGACGCACAGCTACGTCTCCAGGGTGGTGGAGACGGATGGCCTTGTGGAACAGGAAGCGCCGAAGCGTTTCCATGTCTCGCCCTTTATGCACCTCGCCATGGACTACCGCTTCGCGGTGGTGCCACCGTCCGCCACCATGTCGGTCGCCATCGACGGCTCAGACGCCGAAGGGCGGCTGATCGCGGCGACGATGAGCGGCGAGCGGCAGCCACTATCCGACAGGGCCCTGCTCGGCCTTCTGGCGAGCCATCCCCTGCTGACGCTGAAGGTCACGCTCGCCATCCACTGGCATGCGCTCAGACTAGTGCTGAAGCGCATTCCGCTCGTCCGGCACTCGCCGCCTTTGCAGCCGAACGTGACGCTCGGCCACCCGCGGCCCGCTCGGGACGGCGGCCACCTCTGACGGCGAATAAGAAAAAGGGCGCCCGGAGGCGCCCTTTCGCGTGTGTCGACTGCAACTGCCGCTCAGCGACCGCCGAAGAGGTCGATCTCTTCGTCACGGTGACGACCGCCCAGCATCGCGGCGAGATAGGCCGCCGCAGCGCCGACCAGCAGCACGGCCGCCGTCAGGAAGGCGACGATGATGCCGGTGCGGCGGGCCTTCTCGGCCGCCTGCTTGGCGGTTTCCTTGGCCTGGTTGAGCCGCGCATAGGCGTCGTCGATGCGCTTCTCGGCCTCGGCCTGCGGAATGTTCATCCGCGTCGCCATCCTCGAGGCGATGTATTCGCGATCACCAGCCTCCAGGCTGCCATTCGCGAGGCTGCGGACCAGAATGCGCGAGGCCTCCTCGCGCTCGCCCTGCGTCGGTGGCGTCGCGCCGTTCGAGCGCATCACCGTATCGAGCGCCGAGGCCAGCGGATCGGCCTGCTGGCTGACGAGCGAGCTGGCGCCGCTGGCGAGCGAGGCCGCGCCCGAAGCCGCGGTCCGCGCTGCGCCCATCAGCGACGACGAGGTGATGAAGGCCACGAGCAACGCGCCAACGGCCCAGACGACGAGCCCATGCGCGCCGTCACGAACGCCGCGCTCGTGAGAGCTCGCATCGCCGAGCGGCTTGCGCATCCGGCCGGCCAGATAACCGCCGGCGCCGCTGGCGGAGACGGTGACCCAGAGCGCCCAGAGAGCGCCGGCAATGGCCAGCCCCATCACCCCCATCGAGCGCTCGGTCTCGGCCGAGACGAGCGACAGGCCGATCGCCGAGCCGAAAGCCGCCATGATCGTGGAGATCGCGGCGGACAGCACGGCGCCGCCGAGAATGGGGCTCCATTCGAGATAGGAACCGGCCGCGGTGTCGGAACCGGGCGGTGAAACGACGACGACGTCGGTAGAGCCAAGCGACATGGGAGACCTCACCGCAGTCCGAGGAAGGACAGGATCGCGAGCACGACCACGACGAGACCGACGAGATAGATGATACTGTTCATGACAGCCCCCATTGAGCAGGCGCGCAAACGCCGATGTCCGCTCAACGATGCGGCCGGACAGAAGTTCCGCTGGGGCGGCCGCAGCCGGCTCGCGCCGGCGCCGGTGCGACGTCAGTTCGGGCGGCGCGCTTGCCAGCGCTCGACCCGCTCGATGATCCACATCGCGAAGCGCGCCATCGGCCGTTGCAGAAAGGGAACGTCGGCTGCGATCAGCATCAGCCCGAGCGGCAGCATCCAGATGCCAAGCACGGGCAGGAAGGAGAAGACGCCACCGACGATCAGGACCAGCCCGGCGGGCAGCCGCGCCCAGCGCGACGCCGGGTGCCGCAGCCAGCGCAGGCCGGAGGCGAGACGCGCCGGCAAGATCCGCTCCAGCCGCTTGAAGGCGGCACGAAGCTCCTGCTGGGCACTATAGAAGGACCGCGTCTGACTCATGCTGGCTCTACGAGGTGGGGCGAGGCGAGGATCACTGCGCCAGCACTTCGGCGAATTCAGGGTGACGGCGCGCCCAGGCTGCGACGAAGGAGCAGGCCGGGACGATGCGGCGCCCGCTGTCACGGGCCGTTTCGAACAGGCCGCGGACCAGTTGCGAGCCGATGCCGCGGCCCTCATGGGCGGCTGGTACCTCGGTATGGGTGACAATAAGCCTGTCGCCGTCGCGCCGGAATGACGCGAAGGCCGTTCCGCCGGGAAAGCGCATCTCGAACCGGCCGGCGGCGGTGTTCTCGACGACGATCCCGGTCTGTTGGTCCTGCGCTGCCATAGCTGCTCCCGTCTCGACCCACAGCAATCCGGCGCGCGAGTCTCTGCACGGGATATGGGGCCGCGATCCGGGCCCGCAAGCCGAGACGATCCCGATGACACCCGCTGCGCGGCTCGAGGGCACGCTGCGGCGGCTGCGCTCAGTGGCGCGTGCCGTTGCTGAAAGCGCCGGTCCGGACCTTGTCGGCGAGCCCCTCGGCAAACACGGCCGTCGCCTCCTCGCCATAGGTCTCGACCAGGGTGCGGAAGGCAGCGAACAGTGCGGCATGAGCCAGCGCATCGCTGTCGAGCCCATCCTGCTGGGCCTCGGCGAAGGCGTCCTCGACATAGCCATAGGCGACGCGCCTTGCGTCATGCGCATCCTCGGCCGGAACCAGATCGAGCGGCAGATCGTCGGAGATGATGGACATGAAGGCGAGGACTCTACGGCTGGCTCGGCTCTGCGTCTTGTCGCGCGGCGCTGGTGTCGGTGTCGCAAATCGCGCCGGTTTCGGCCCGCTTCGCGGTGGATCGCGTCGACCATGACCATAGGGCGTGCCAGAGCGGCACGCTACTGCCCCCTTTCGAAAAGGTTAACGCCCGGAGCCAAATCGCGCGAAACGGCGCAGGTTCTCCGCGGCTGTCACCTATCCGCCATAGCGCCCGGCCAGCGCGCGCGCGAGCCGCTCGCCCTCGGCGGCGAGCCGCGTCGAGGCCTCCTGGCTGCCGGCCGTGCAGGAGCGATGTGTCAGCGAATAGGCGCGAAAGCCCCGGTTGTAGGCGCTCGTCAGCCTGTCCCGCCGCCCGGCGCTTCGTCCCTCCGCCTCGACCAGCGCCGCCATCCGTTCGCGCCAGCCCTGCGCCTCGGGCGCCGCGCAGAGCGTCCGCAGATAGGCGAGCGACCCCATGATCTCGGCGAGCTTGAGCAGTTGCGGCTCATAAGGCGGCGGAGGTGGCTCAGGCGGCGGCTCGGCCGGCTTGGCCGCGGCCGGCGCGCGCGGCTGCTGCGCGAACGCCGTCTGGGGGGCCACGCCGATCAGCAATGCGAGCAGCCACAGTCCCGGCCCCCTCATGCGGGCGCGTCTCCCAGCAGAATCCGCTGTGCCCTGCGCACCACGTCGGCGAGCTCTCGCGTCGTGGCGAGGCCGCCGAGGCGAAGCGGATCCGCCCACATCACGGCGCCCGCCTCCGGCCCGGGGCTCGGCTCCCCCGACAGCCATTCACCGACGAAGGACGCCACGACAAAATGATGCGTGACCGCGCCGCTCTCATCCCGCCCAAAAATCTCGACATGGCGGTTGAAGCCGAGGATGCGGGCGCTGACGCCGACCTCCTCCTCCAGTTCGCGCAGGGCGGCCGCCTCGAGCGTCTCGCCCGCCTCGACCTTGCCGCCGGGCAGCGACCAGAGCCGGTCGGCGGGCGGCTTGGTCCGCGTGGCGAGCAGCACCTTGCCGTCTTTGAAAACCGCAACGGAGGCCGCCAGCACGGGACGCGCCGGCGCCTTTCCTGGAACCGGAAAGCGAATGACCTGCGCGCCGTCGCCGCTCATCTCAGCCCGCCCGGGTCATACGTGCTGGCCGCCATTGATGTGCAGCTCCGCCCCGGTCACATAGCTCGACGCATCGGTGCAGAGGAAATAGATCGCGCGGGCGACCTCCTCCGTGCGCCCCAGCCGCCCGAGCGGCAGCGTCGCGACGATCTTCTCGGTGCCGGGCGAGAGGATCGCCGTATCGATCTCGCCGGGCGAGATCGAGTTCACGCGGATACCGAGCGGCCCGAAATCCGACGCCATTTCGCGCGTCAAGCTGGCGAGCGCCGCCTTCGAGGTCGCGTAGGCGGCTCCGGCGAAGGGATGGACGCGCGAGCCGGCGATCGAAGTGACGTTGACGATCGTCCCCTTCGCCGCGGTCAGCTCGTCGAGCAGGCCGCGCGCCAGCATGATCGGCGCGAAGAAATTGACCTGGAAGACCTTGTGCCAGTCGTTGAACGAGGTCGTCGCCGCCCCGAGCCGCGCCCCTTTCGGCCCCTTGGGCGAGATGCCCGCATTGTTCACCAGCGCGTTGAGCTTGCCGCCCTCCGCCGCCAGCCGCCGCTTGATCTCGGCGATGCCGCGCATCGTGTCCTCGGGATCGCCCAGATCGATCTGGATGTGATCGTCCGCCCCCGACGGCCAGGGGCATTTGTCGGAGAAGGCCTGGCGCGAGCAGGACAGGATGCGCCAGCCCGCCATGGCGAATTGCATCACCGTCGCATGGCCGATGCCGCGGCTGGCCCCGGTCAGCAGCATCACCGGCCTCTGGCCCGGCTCGGTCTTGGGAAAGTCGAATTTGGGCATCGCCATGGGGCTATCGATCCTCAGGGGTAAAGCCGCTCGCGCGACCAGGGCTGGTCGACCGCGGTACGGCGAAAGACGACGCGGTCATGGAGCCGGAAGGCGCCGTCCCGCCAGAATTCGAGATAGACAGGGCTGACGCGGAAGCCGGTCCAGTGCGGCGGACGCGGGATGGTGCCCACGCCGAACTTCGCCGCCTGCAGGGCGACCGCCTTCTCCAGCGCGAAGCGGCTTTCCAGCGGGCGCGACTGCTGCGAGGCCCAGGCGCCGATCCGGCTGTCGCGCGGACGCGAGGCGAAATAGGCGTCCGCCATCTCGTCGCTGACCAGCGAGACGGCGCCGCGGATGCGCACCTGCCGGCGCAGGCTCTTCCAGTGGAACAGCAGCGCCGCCTTGGGCTGGGCGAGCAGTTCCGTGCCCTTCTGGCTCTGGGTGTTGGTGTAGAAGACGAAATCCTCGCCGTCCCGCCCGTTCAGCAGGACCATGCGGCTGTTCGGCAGACCGTCCGCATCGACCGTCGAGAGCGCCATCGCGTTGGGATCGTTCGGCTCGCTCTTCTTCGCCTCCTCGAACCAGCTCTGGAACAGGGCGAAGGGGTCCTGTTCCTGGGTGAAGTCACCGCTCGTTAACTGTTCCACGTGTCTAATCCTCGACGAATGAAGCACTGCGTTTGGGCGAGCGCGAGCGGTGAAACCGGACCGATCCGAGCGACTATATAGGACAGGGCGCGGGCCGTCCCAAAGCCATGCGCGGCGCAGCGGCGCCATGCGTAGGCTCGCCCTGGCTGGCGCTGTGCTGTCGGGGTTCGCCGTCGCCGGCTGCTCGGTCTCCTTCCCCATCCTCGGCCTTTCCAGCAAGGCCGAGGACGAGATCGCCACGACCTCCTCGATCCTGCCGTCGCGCGGCACCAGCAAGCCCGGCCCCCTCGCCTCGCTCTCCTCCGAACTCGGCCCGGAGGACCTTCGCCGCGCCGAGGGCGCTATGGCCGTGGCGCTGGACCCGCAGGGCAACGGCGCCGCCGTCTCCTGGGACAACCCGCAGAGCGGCGTGAAGGGCTCCTTCATCCCGGTCGGCGGCCCCTTCCTCCGGGCCGACGAGATCTGCCGCGCCTTCATCGCCAATGTTCAGACGCAGACGCAGCCGAAGCGCCTGCAGGGCACGGCCTGCCGGCCCTCAGGCGGCGAATGGGCCGTCCGCGACATCGGCCCCTGGAAGGGCACCGGCTGAGCCGCATTCTCTTGTTGAACGTGTCGGCCCGGCTGTTGCGCTCAGGCCACACCATTCCCAGATAAGGCTGCGAGATCAGGATACCCGCCGGCCCGCCTCCGGCGCGGCGGTCAGCAGTACCACATGGGGTTCAGGAATGCGCGACCCGTACCAGATTCTGGGCGTCGCCCGCTCGGCCAGCGAGGCCGACATCAAGAAAGCCTATCGCCGGCGCGCCAAGGATCTCCATCCCGACCGCAACCAGGATGATCCGAAGGCGCAGGACCGTTTCGCGGAGCTCAACGGCGCCTATGAGATCCTCGGCGACGAGGCCAAGCGCAAGCAGTTCGACCGCGGCGAGATCGACGGCGAGGGCAAGCCGAAGTTCTCCGGCTTCGAGGGCATGGGTGCCGGCCGTGGTGGCCGCGCCGGCGGCTTCGAGTTCAATTTCGGCCAGGGCGGCCACCCCTTCGGCACCGGCGGCGGCGCGGGCGCCGGTTTCGACCCGTCTGACATCTTCGGCTCGCTGTTCGGCGATGCGGCGCGACGCGCCGGCAAGGCCCGGCCCGAGGCCCAGAAGCCGCCGGAGCAGAGCTTCACCCTCGAGGTGACGCTGGCCCAGGCCGTCGCGGGCGCGACGCGGCGGGTACGGCTGCCGGGCGGCCGCGAGGTCGAGGTCACGATCCCCGAAGGTGTCGCCGACGGCAAGGTCATGCGGTTGCGGGGCCTCGGCCAGACCGACCCGTTCTCGGGCCAGACCGGCGACGTGCTGATGACCATCAAGGTCAAGCCCGATCCGCGCTTCACCGTGGACGGCGACGACCTGCGCACCCGCGTGCCGGTGTCGCTGGCGCGCGCCGTGCTGGGCGGCCCCGTTCATGTCCCGACGCTGACCGGCGCGGTCGAGATGACGATCCCGCCGCTGACGGGCACAACGCGCTCCTTCCGCCTGCGCGGCAAGGGCATCAAGGGCGAAGGCGAGAAGCCCGGCGATCTCTTCGTCTCGATCGATATCGAGATGCCGGAACACGATGCCGAGTTGACCGCACTGATGAAGGCGCGGGCGGAGTAAGGCTTCGTGCCGCGCGGGGCAAATCCGGTTTCCACTTGTCGCGCCATGCTCTAAGAAGCGCCCTCGTCTTTTCCAGTTCGCGGGTCCCCCATGCCTGAATCAAACGCTCTCGCCCGGCCGACGGCCAATCTCCTCAAGGGCAAGCGCGGCCTCGTCATGGGTGTCGCCAACAACCGCTCGATCGCCTGGGGCATTGCCAAGGCGGCGGCTGACGCGGGTGCCGAGCTCGCCTTCACCTATCAGGGCGACGCCCTGAAGAAGCGCGTCGAGCCGCTCGCCAAGGAGTTGGGCGGCCATGTCGTCGGCCATTGCGACGTCACTGATTCCGCCTCGATCGACGCCGTCTTCGCCGAGGTCGAGAAGCTCTGGGGCAAGCTCGACTTCGTCGTCCACTGCATCGCCTTCTCCGACAAGGACGAGCTGACCGGGCGCTATGTCGAGACGACCGAAGCGAACTTCACCAAGTCGCTGCTGATCTCCTGCTACTCCTTCACCGCCGTCACCCAGCGCGCCGAGAAGCTGATGACCGATGGCGGCTCCCTGCTGACGCTGACCTATTACGGCGCCGAGAAGTGGATGCCGCATTACAACGTCATGGGCGTGGCGAAGGCTGCGCTGGAGTCGAGCGTACAGTATCTCGCCGCCGATCTCGGCCCCTCCAAGATCCGCGTCAACGCGATCTCGGCCGGGCCGATCAAGACGCTCGCCGCCTCCGGCATCGGCGACTTCCGCTACATCCTGCGCTGGAACGAGTACAACTCGCCGCTGCGCCGGACCGTGACGATCGAGGAGGTCGGCGAGACCGCCGTGTTCCTCGTTTCCGACATGTCGCGCGGCATCACCGGCGAGATCCTGCATGTCGACGCCGGCTACCATGTCGTCGGCATGAAGGTGCCGGAGGCGCCCGACATCACGCTCGAAAAGGGCGTCTGATGTAAAGCTAGACCGTCTGCACGCCCTGCAGCCGCTCCGTCGCGGCCGGGTCCCGGCGGATGGTCTCGTCCATGACCGCTTCGAGCAGGTCCGCGACCGATCGTCCCCCGATCATCATCCCCGGCGCGATCTCCGCCAGCGGCGCCAGCACGAAGGCCCGCTCCGCGATCCGCGGATGCGGCACCTGCAGTCCCGGCTCGTCGATCGTCTCTCCGCCATAGGTCAGGATGTCGATGTCGAGCGTGCGCGGCCCCCAGCGTTCGCGCCGCTCACGGCCGCCCTCGCGCTCGAGCGACAGGCAGAGGTCGAGCAGCGCGCGGGCCGACAGTGTGGTCTCGACCAGAACCGCCATGTTCAGGAATTCCGGCTGGTCGAGCTTGCCCCAGGGCGCGGTGCGATAGACGCTCGACGGGCTGACCCGCGAGACCGCCTCATGCGCCTCGAGCCGCCGCAGCACCGTGGCGAAAGCCACGACGGGATCGCCCAGATTGCCGCCGAGGCCGAGCGCGGCCTCAACCCTCACGCGGAAAACTCAGCTTGATGCCGACGCTCGCCAGCGTCGCATGGATCGGCGGGGTCGGCTTGCGCAGCGTGACCTCGACGCGGGTGACGGGCGGAAATCGCTCCAGGACCGCCTCGGCCACGGCCCGCGCCGCCGCCTCCAGCAGGTTGAAGCGGCGCGTGGTGAAGACCTCCGTTACGACACCGACGACCGTGCCGTAGTTCACCGTGTCGGCCAGCGCGTCGCTGACGGAGGACGGCCGCAGATCGGTGTCCAGCGCGAGATCGAGCACGAAACGCTGCCCGAGCCGCTCCTCCTCGGAAAAGAAGCCGTGATAGGCGTAGATATCGAGCTTCTCGATCAGGATGACGCCGGTTTCGCTCACGCGCTTGGCTCCGAAGGCAGGGACAGGGCGCGCCAGACCTTGAAGGCCTGGGCGTGGGCGGCGACGTCGTGGACGCGGAGGATGGCCGCTCCCTGCGTCGCGCCGAAGAGATGCGCGGCGACGCTACCGGCGACGCGCTCGGCGGGAACACTCTGGCCGGTCACGACGCCGATCACCGATTTGCGCGAGGCCCCGAGCAGGATCGGGCATCCCAGGCTCTCGAGCTTCGCCAGTTCGCGGATCAGCCGCAGCGACTGCTCCGGCGTCTTGCCGAACAGCCCGATGCCGGGGTCGACCACGATCTGCCCGCGTGGAACGCCCGCCTCCAGCGCGATGCCGATCGAGCGTTCGAGGAAGCGCAGCACGTCTGACAGGATGTCGAGCGCCGGGTCGGTCGTCTCGCGGTTGTGCATCAGGATGATCGGCGCGCCGTGGCGGGCCGCGACACCGGCGATGGCGGGGTCGCGCTGCGCGCCCCACACATCGTTGACGATCGAGGCCCCCGCCTTCAGCGCGGCGTCCGCGACCTCGGCCTTCCAGGTGTCGATCGACAGCGGCGTGCCGACCCGCTCGCGCAATCCGGCGATGACCGGCAGCACGCGTCCGAGCTCCGTGGCTGCGTCGAGCGGCGCATGGCCGGGCCGGGTCGATTCCCCGCCGACATCGACGATGTCCGCGCCCTCCTCCGCCAGCCTCTCACCATGCGCGATCGCCTGCCCGGCATTCTGCAGCATCCCGCCATCAGAGAAGGAATCGGGCGTGATGTTGACGATCCCCATCAGCAGGGGACGGTCGTCCAGGGCGAGCCTGCGACCATCGGGCAATGTCAGGGCCGGCGGCATGAAGCGGGGTCCGAAAGAAGCGGAGGCCCGCCTATAGACCGGCGGCTGCGACAGGCCAAACGAAACGCTCGCCCGCCGCCATGGCTGCGACGCATGGCCCCGCGCCCGGCAGATGCTTTGACCTCGCGCCCGGCCCGGTGCAGAAGCCCGGCATGGTCCCGATCACGCTCCCGCACCGGCTCATCCTCATCCGCCACGGCGAGACCGACTGGAATCGCGAAGGCCGTCTCCAGGGCGGCCAGGACATTCCGCTGAACGATCTCGGCCGGCGTCAGGCGGCGGAAGCGGCCGAGCGCCTGCGGGCGCTGGCTCCCGGCTTTGCTGCGCTCGACTATATCGGCTCGCCGATGAAGCGGGCGCGCGAGACGATGGACATCCTGCGCGCCACGCTCGGGCTGGAGGCCGGCGCCTACCGCACCGACGACCGGCTCAAGGAACTCACCTTCGGCAGCTGGGAAGGCTACACCTGGCGCGACATCCGCAAGGCCGAGCGCGAGCAGGCGCAATTGCGCGAGCGCGACAAATGGAGCTTCGTCCCGCCGGGCGGCGAAAGCTACGCCATGCTCGCCGAACGCATCCGGCCGGTGCTGGAAGCCCTGCCCGGCGAGACCGTGGTGGTGAGCCATGGCGGCGTCGCCCGCGCCGTGCTCGCCCTCGTCGGGGCCGTGCCGCCGGCCAAGGCCTCGATGGTCGAGATTTGGCAGGGCAAGATCCTGGTCGTTACCGGCAACCGCGCCGACTGGCTCTGACGTCCCTCACGCCAGCGGGCGTGTCTCCACGATCTCGATGCCGAAGCCGCTGAGCCCGACGAAGGAGCGCGGCGACGAGGCGAGGTTCACGATCGAGCGCACGCCGAGATCGCGCAGGATCTGCGCGCCGAGGCCGACCTCGCGCCATTGCTGGGAGCGCTGCGCATCCGCGCCCTCCTCGACCGGCTTGATCGGCACGCCGGCCGAGCCATCGCGGAGATAGACCAGCACGCCGCGCCCGTCCTGCTCGAACGCCAGCAGCGCGCACTGGATCGCACTCGCTCCGCCGATGACATCGGCCACGACATCGGCGCGGTGCAGCCGCGAGGGAATCCGCTCGCCTTCGCCGATCTTGCCCATGACGAAGGCGAAATGCTGCGTGTCGTCGAAGGGCGTCACATAGACATGGCCGGTCATCTCGCCGAAGGCGCTCTTGACCGGAAAAGAATGCACGCGCTCGACCAGCTTCTCGCGCGACTGGCGATAGGCGATGAGATCGGCCACCGTGATCTGCTTCAGGCCGTGCTTCTCGGCGAAGGCGGCGATCTGCGGCCCCTTCATCACCGTGCCGTCGTCATTGGCGAGCTCGCAGATCACCCCGACCGGCGGCAGGTCGGCCAGTTTGCAGAGGTCCACCGCGGCCTCGGTATGGCCCGAGCGCATCAGCACCCCGCCCTCCTTCGCGATCAGCGGGAAGACATGGCCCGGCCGCACGAAATCGCCCGCGCCCATATTGCCGTTCGCCAGCGCCCGCACCGTGTTGCAGCGCTGCTCGGCCGAGATGCCCGTCGTCAGCCCGTGCTTGACGTCGACCGTGACGGTAAAGGCCGTGCCCAGGGGCGCGTCGTTCGAGGACACCATCGGGTCGAGCCGCAGGCGCCGGGCTTCGGAGGCTGTGAGCGGCGCGCAGACGATGCCGCAGGTGTTGCGGATGATGAAGGCCATCTTCTCCGGCGTGCAGAGCGAGGCGGCGACGATCAGGTCGCCCTCGTTCTCGCGATCGTCGTCATCGGTGACGATGACGATCTCGCCGCGGGCGAAGGCCTCGATGGTGGCGGTGACGTTGTTGGGCATGGCGGCCTCGCGTGGCCTGACCAGGCCGAGGAAATCATTGGGGGTGACGGCGCCGCCCGTCGCGGCGGCGATGCGCTCGGCGCTTTCGCGCGAGATCCAGGCGCTCTGGTCGTTGCAGAGGGCCGTCACGCTGGCCGGCGACAGGCCGACCAGCCGCGCGAAGGCGCTGCGGCCGATCTTGTTCTGCGTGAGCCAAGCGTCGAGCTTCATCCCCGCAAACTAAGGCAACCGCCCTTCATCCGCAATGAAGCAAGCGCGCAATTTCAGTATGACTGAAATGCAAAGGCGCCATCATCGGCGAGGTACGCGGGTTGGCCTCACTCCTGGAACGGCCACCGCGGCTCGACCACGCCGACCTGCGCCCGGTGCCGCAGGAAATGATCGGCCAGGACGCAGGCGACCATGGCCTCGCCCACCGGCACCGCGCGGATGCCGACGCAAGGGTCATGGCGGCCCTTGGTGAACATCTCGGCCTCGCCGCCGCTGCGCGTCACGGTCGCCCGCGTCGCCAGGATGGACGAGGTCGGCTTCACCGCGAAGCGCGCCACGATCGGCTGCCCGGTCGAGATGCCGCCGAGGATGCCGCCGGCATGGTTGGAGAGGAACAGCGGCCGCCCGTCATTGCCGGCGCGCATCTCGTCGGCGTTCTCCTCGCCGGAAAGTGCGGCCGCGTCGAAACCGTCGCCGATCTCGACTCCCTTGACGGCGTTGATGCTCATCAGCGCGGCCGCGATCTCGGCGTCGAGCTTGCCATAGATCGGCGCGCCCAGCCCCACCGGCACGCCCTCCGCCACGATCTCGAGCACCGCCCCGGTCGAGGAGCCGGACTTCCGGACGCCGTCGAGATAGCCCTCGAAGAAAGCGGCGGCCTTCGCGTCCGGGCAGAAGAAGGGATTGCGGCCGACCTCCTCCCAGTCCCAGTTGGCGCGGTCGATCTTGTGCGGCCCCATCTGGACCAGCGCCCCGCGGACGACGAGCCCCGGCACGACCTTGCGCGCGATCGCGCCCGCCGCCACCCGCATCGCCGTCTCGCGCGCCGAGGACCGCCCGCCGCCGCGATAGTCGCGGATGCCGTATTTCACGTCATAGGTGAAATCGGCATGCCCCGGGCGGTACTTGTCCTTGATCTCGGAATAATCCTTCGAGCGCTGGTCGACATTGTCGATCATCAGCCCGATCGGGGTGCCGGTCGTGACCTGCACGCCGTCGCTCTCGCGCGCGAAGACGCCCGAGACGATGCGGACCTGATCGGGCTCCTGCCGCTGCGTGGTGAAGCGCGACTGGCCGGGCCTGCGCCGGTCGAGATCGCCCTGGATGTCGGCCTCGGTCAGCGGGATCAGCGGCGGGCAGCCATCGACCACGCAGCCGATGGCCGGCCCATGGCTCTCGCCGAATGTCGTGACGCGGAAGAGATGGCCGAACGAGTTGTGGGACATGGAAACCTGCACAGAAATCCGTGCAGGCTCATAGTCCCGGGCAGGACTGGCGGTCAAACACCACGCTGTCGCTCAATGCCCCGCAGACACCGCCGCCGGCACCGCCGGCGCTCCCTCCCAGCGCGTGTGCGCCGGCAGGTTCTCGCCCTTCATGATGACGGTCAGCAGCCCGACCTGCGCATAATCGCCGACATGGGTGTCGTAGAGCACCGTCGCGCCGGCCCCGACGCAGACGCCCTTTCCGAGCTTCACCCGGCCGACCTTCATTACCCGGTCCTCGTAGAGATGGGTCTGCAGGGCGGAATGCGCGTTGATCGTGCAATAGTCCCCGACATTGATGCAGTCGAACTCGGTGATGTCTGTCGAGTCGAGCCAGACGCCCTTGCCGTACTTCGCGCCGAACAGCTTCAGGAACCACGGCAGGAAGGGCGTGCCGCGCAGATGGTCGAACAGCACCTTGCCGCCGAGCCCCCAGTACAGCACGGCCACCGCCTCGGTCCGCATCGCCCACCAGGACCACATCGGCTTCATCACCGGCTTGTAGACGCCCATCATCAGCCACTTCATCGTGGCGCAGATGACCGCCTGCGTGATCGCGATCAGCACCGCGACGCCCATGAAGGCGAGCACCAGCCCACCCCAGTCCTGCTCGTTGATGCGCTGCTGCAGCACGAGATCGACCGCGATGGTTCCGAAGGTGATGAACAGCATCGCCGGGAAGGAGGTGTGCAGGGCCTCGAAGGTGCCGCGCGCCACCTGCTTGCGCAGCGAGGGCTTGTAGGTCCAGTCCGCCCCGAGATCGACCTTCTGCCGCGTCGGCAGCCGGATGGCCGGTGAACCGAACCAGGTGTCGCCGGGCTGCATCCGGTCATTGGCCGGCGGCTTCGACTTGATGCCGATCAGCACGCGATCCGGGATGACCGCGCCCGGCGGCACCACGGCGTCGTTGCCTACGAAGACCTGCTCGCCGGTGCGCGTCATGTCGAGCCGCATATAGCCGCGGCGCATGTCTTCGTCCCCGAAGACGACCTCGTCGGCGATGAAGTTTCCGGCACCGATGGCGGTCAGGTCGAAGCGCCCCGAGAGATTGGTCGAGATTTCGGCGCCGGAGCCGATGCGGGCGCCCATCAGCCGATACCAGGCGCGCATATAGATGGTCGCGAACAGCGAAGAGAGCGTCTCGAGCGTTACCTCCGTCGCCAGCGAGACGGTCCATTTCCGGGCATAGAAGCCGGAATGGATCGAATAAGAGCCCGAGGTCACCCGCGGCAGGATCGCCCAGCGCAGCCCGGCCATCAGGAAGACGGTGAAGGAGATCAGCCCAATCGCGGTCGGCCAGGTCAGCAGCGGCAGATACCAGAGATAGCTGATCTCCGACCAGGACGAGATCCAGTCGTCGATCTGGTCGAACAGCCAGAAGGCCGGGAAGATCGGCAGCAAGCTGATCGGCGGCACGACGACGAGCATCAGCACGCAGAAGGCGGTCATCGCCGCGCGGCGGCCGGGCCCGGCCTCGGCCTGCGGCGGCAGCGCCGCGAGATCGACCGTCCCGGTCTTGCGGGCGGGCGAGCCGTCCCAGATCTCGGCTTCGGCGATCTGCGCCCGCGGCGGGATCGCGGTCAAATCGCCGATCTCGACATGGTCGCCGATCACGCAATCATGACCGAAAACGACGGAGGCGCCGGCGCAGACATCGCGGCCGATGGTAATCCGTCCGATGATCAGCTTGTCGCCGATCGCCTCGCCATTGGCGAAGGTCGTCTTGGAGCCGAACGTGGTCCCGTCGCCGATCTCGATCAGGTCGATGGCGCCGGCCTCGTAATCGGAGATGATGACGTCGCGCCCGACCTTGGCGCCCAGCAAACGCCAGTAGACCCGCATTACCGGAGAGCCCTGCAGCCACTTGATGTGGACGAGCCCGGCGACGCGCGCCGCGAACCACCAGCGGAAGTAATAGACGCCCCAGAGCGGATAGACCCCGGGCTTGGTCCGCCCCAGCACGATCCATTTCAGCGCGATCGCGATGAGGCCCGTGACGACCGTGATGGCGACATAGACGCCGAGCAGCGCGAAGATCTGGCCGACCAGCGGCAGATCCTCGCCGGAAAGCAGCATGTAGGTGACGAAGATGCCGAGCCATTGCGCCGTCGAGAGGCCGATGATCACCGGCAGCGCCACGGCCTGCGCCAGTCCGCACAGGAAGCGGCGCAGGAAGGGCGGCGGCGTGAAGGAGAGGTCCTGCGCCTCGGCGATGCCGCGCCCGTCGAGCAACGCCGCCATGCCGCGCAGGGTGCGCGCGCCATAGACGTCCTGCAGCGTGATGCCGGCATAGGCCGGGTTCTCGCGGACGATCGAGATGAAGCGCGCCGCCAGCAGCGAATGCCCGCCGAGATCGACGAAGAAATCGGCCTCCAGCGGCAGGCTTGATGCCCCCAGCACGCGCTTGGCGGCGTCGAGGAGCGCCGCTTCCGTGGCGTTGCGCGGCGGCTCCTGCTCGCCTTGCGCGCTCGGCGCCGTCAGCGGGGCGGCCTTCAGCATCCGCCGGTCGACCTTGCCGGAGACCATGCGCGGCAGCGAGCCCACCGCCTCGAAATGCGCCGGCACCATATAGGGCGGCAGCTTTTCGCGCAGCGCCGCGCGCAGCACCGCGCCGTCGACCGCGACGCCGGGCTCGGCCACGACGAAAGCGACGAGGCGCTCGATCTCGTCATCGGTCCGCATCACCACGGCGGCCTGGTGCACGCCGGGCTCGTCGGCGAGCTTGGATTCGATCTCGCCGAGCTCGACACGGAAACCGCGGATCTTGATCTGGTCGTCGATGCGCCCGTGGAAGACGATGTTGCCGGCCTCGTCGAGGCTGACCGCGTCGCCCGAACGATAGAGCACCGGATCATCGGGGCCGAAGGGCTGCCCGAACGGGTTGGGGATGAACTTCTCGGCGGTGAGCTCGGGGCGGCCGTGATAGCCCTGCGCCACGCCCGGCCCGCCGATCAGCAGCTCGCCCTGTTCGCCGGGGCCGACCAGCGCCATCGCCTCGTTGACGACATAGGCGGTGTAGTTGGGAATGGGCCGGCCGATGGTCACCGTCTCGCCCGGATGGACCTCGGCCGCAGTGGCGACAACCGTCGCCTCGGTCGGGCCATAGGTGTTCAGGATGCGCCGGCCAGGTTTCGACCATTTCTGCACCGTTGCCGGCGGCAGCGCCTCGCCGCCGAGCAGGATCAGCTTCAGCGAGGGCACGTCGGCGGGCAGGATGCCGAGCAGCGTCGGCACGGTGTCGATGACCGTGACGCCGGCCTGGGTCAGGATCGCCGGCAGCTTCTCGGCATCGCCCATCATCTCCGGCGAGGCAACAAAGAGCGTCGCGCCCGCGAGATAGGGCGTCCAGATTTCTTCCATCGAGAGGTCGAAGGCGACCGAGGCGCCCTGGAACACGACGTCGTCCGGGCCGATTCCGTAGAGCGCGTTCCCCGACCGCAGGAAATGGCAGATGTTGCGGTGGCTGATGACGATCGCCTTCGGCGTACCCGTCGAGCCGGAGGTGTAGATCAGATAAGCGGGATGCTCGCGCGTCAGCCCGGTGGCACGGGCGGGCATCGCATGCCCGTCATCGCCCTCCGCGAGCCCATCCGGCGTCCAGACGATGCGCTCGGTCGAGGCGGCGCGACCGATCCAGGCCGGGCATGTGACGATGCCCTTGGCCTGCGCATCGGCCAGGCAGACGGCGATGCGCTCGACCGGCGCCTCGGCATCGAAAGGGATCCAGGCCGCGCCGGCGCGCGTGATCGCGATCTGCGCGACCAGCAGATCGATGCCCCGCGGCATCCAAAGACCGACGAGATCGCCCGGTCCGACGCCCTGCAGCGCGAGCCCGCGCGCCTGCCGGCCAGCCAGCGCCCAGATCTCGTCATAGCTCAGGCGGCGGCTGCCATCGACCAGCGCGGGATGCGCTCCCCGGTCCGCGACGGTGGCGGCTAGGATTTCGCCCAGGACCTCGTCGCGCAACAGTTCGGGGCGCTTGTCGCCCGCCATCATGGCGACGGGGGTCGGGCTCGCCTGGTCTGCCGTTCCCGGCAGCATGGTCATGTCGTTCATTGCGCCCCGCTGCGCGCAGCCGACCGGTTTCGCGAAGCGCGGCGCCCTCGCCCGCATCCCGATCCGACGCCGCTGTCACGCACCTCTTGCCTGCTGGAAAACGCACGATCCCGCGCCTTTTCCGATCGCTTCCCCCGGCCGGGCGAGTGCCGCAACGCGGCCTCGCTCTAGCACGCTTCTCCTGCCCACGCACCTCTGAACCCATGATGAACACCACGCATGGGCCGATGCGACGCTGCGTCATCCACGCATCAGCGCCATCACATGTGCCGCCGCCGAACGCGACAGACCTTCGAGGTCGTAGCCGCCTTCCAGCACGGAAACGATGCGCCCGCCGCACTGACGATCCGCGATCTCCATCAGCCTCTGCGTCGCCCAGGCGAAATCGGGCTCCTTCAGATTCAGGTTGGCGAGCGGATCGCGCCAATGTGCATCGAATCCCGCCGAAATAATGATCAGATCCGGCGAAAATCCGGCGATGCGCGGCAGCAGGACGCTCTCCATCGCCTCCCGGAAGGCGTCGGAGCCATCCCCGGCGCTGAGAGGCGCGTTGACGATGGTGTCGTGGGCGCCGCGCTCGGACGCCGCGCCCGTGCCCGGATAGAGCGGCATCTCATGGCTGGACGCGTAGAGCACGCTGGCATCGTCCCAGAAGATCTCCTGGGTCCCGTTGCCGTGATGGACGTCCCAATCGATGATCGCCACCCGTTCCGCCCCATGGCGCCGCTGGGCATGACGGGCCGCGATCGCCGCCTGGTTGAAGAAGCAGAACCCCATCGCCTTGACGCTCTCGGCATGGTGGCCGGGCGGCCGCGTGGCGCTGAAAGCGTTGGCGACGCGGCCGGTCATCACCTCGTCCACCGCCTGCACCGCGCCGCCGACGCCGTGCAGCACGGCTTCGAGCGTGCCGGGGGACATCGTCGTGTCGGCATCGAAGGGGACGAGCCCCTGCGCGGGCGAGGCCGCCAGCACCGCCTCGACGAAGTCGTGCGGATGGCAAAGGCCGACCTGCTCCAGCGTGCCCCGCGGCGCCGCCTCGCGAATCAGCGGCGCGAAACGCTCGGTCTCCAGCGCCGCTTCGACGGCCCGAAGCCTGTCGGGACGCTCGGGATGGCCGAGCGGGGTCTCATGCGCAAGGCTGGAGGGGTGCGTCAGCAGGAGTGTCGTCACAGGCGGGGCCCCTCGGGACGGTTAGAGACAGAAAACGTGGCAAGATGGCCACGGTGCAGTGCGAAACGCGTGATTCGGCGCGCCCCAGCGGAACCCAAATTGCGCCGTGTCCGTTTGCGCCCTAGACCATCCGCCAGCGCGCAAAGTCGAGCTGAAGCCGACGGATACGAAGCGTTAACCCTGAATTCATCATAAAGATCGCCTTCGGGCCGTCTGGTGGACGTCATGAAACAGACCGCGATCCTTGCCTTGGCGCTCTCGACCCTGCTGGGAGCCTGCCAGTACAAGAGCGTCAACGCGCCGGCCCTGTCTCAGAGGGATGCCGAGTACATCGCCCTGGTGCCGAAGTTCGAGCACCATCTCACCCATCTGCCCTACGAGATCGCCGACCCGACGGACCAGCCACCCGGCACCATCGTCGTCGATACGCGGGAGAAGTATCTCTATTACGTGCTGCCGAACAAGAAGGCGATCCGCTACGGCGTCGCCACCGGCGACGAGGCCTTCGGCTGGACCGGCGAGGCGGTCGTCCAGCGCAAGGCGGAATGGCCGCGCTGGACCCCGCCGGCCGAAATGATCGCGCGCTGGCCGCATCTGGCGCCGCGCGCCGGCGGCATGGAGGGCGGACCCGACAATCCGCTCGGTGCCCGCGCCCTCTATCTCTACCAGAACGGCCGCGACACGCTCTATCGCATCCACGGCACCAACGAACCCGAGACGATCGGCCGCTCGGCCTCCTCCGGCTGCATCCGAATGCGCAACATCGACGTGATCGACCTGTTCAACCGCGTGCCCAACGGCACGAAGGTGATCGTGACCTGATCCGAGCGGGACGCCGTCCGGCGCTCAGCCCAGTTCGATCAGCACGATCTCGGGCGGAATGCCGAAGCGGATCGGCAGCTGGCTGGTGCCGATGCCTCCCGAGACGACGAGATCGCGCCCCGCCTCGCGGACATGGCCATAGGCGTAACGATTGCCATAGCGCGACGGCACGATCGGCGCCCAGCCCAGAAACCGCACCTGCCCGCCATGAGTGTGGCCCGAGAGCGTCAGCGTCACCCGGTCGGGCATGCGGGCGAAGACGTCGGGCTCGTGGGCCATCATGATCACCGGCGCCTCGTCATCGGTGATCTGCGCCATCGTTCCTGCGAGGTCGTCGATACCGCGCGGACGGCGCCCTCTCGACAGGAAGGCGATCTGGTCGCCGAGCCCGGCCAGCCAGAGCGGCCCGCCTGCCGTGTCGAGCCTGACGGCCTTGTTCTCCAGAACCGGGATCCCGACGCGCTCCAGCGCGAGACCGACCTGCGTCGGTCCCTGTCGCAGCTGCTGTGTCGGCTCGTCATGCCACCAGTCGTGATTGCCCAGCACGGCGAAGACGCCGTCCCGCGCCTGAAGCCGGGCGAGTTCGGTTGCCAGATCCGCGAGGCTGGGATCGGAGGCGATACGTGCTCGGCTGGCGACGAAATCGCCGAGCAGCAGCGTCAGATCGGGCGCCAGCGCATTGGTCGCAGCGACGAGTTCGGACACCCGCGAGAGCGGCACGTGCAGCGATCCGACATGCAGATCGGACAGGATCGCCAACCTCAGGCGCCGTCCCTCCGGCCAGCCGCGCGGGGTGAGCCGGTAGCGGGTCACGTTCTGCCGCCCCGGCTCCCAGACCGCCGCATAGGCGCCCGGCCCCGCCATGGCCAAAAAAAGACCGGCGAGAGTCCGAAGAACTCTGCGCCGGTCAAGCATGGAGGGTCTCGAAGGGGTCTAGGAAGTCAGTCGTCGAATCCGTTGCGGAGGACACCGGCAAGCCGGGATGGTGCATCCTTCGCACGGTGATCCAACGCAGCCGGGGCGCGTCTTGTTCCAGCGGCCAATGCAGGCAGCGCGATGGGCTTGAACCAGGATGCGTAGGCCTCCCTGGCGTGGGCATCGTGGAAACTCGCATGGGCGGGGATCGCGCGGCGGGGTTGAGACGGGGTCGTCATGGGTTCCGACTGGGTTGGTTTCCGTGGCAGCGACGGGACCGTCGCCGCAGCGAAACTTGCCCAACGATCGGGACGCCAAAACGGCATGATCGTGATGCGCTTCGGGCAAATTGTGTCAGGAGGTTCGCCCCGCGCCACAATCATGAAAGACCCGCACCCACCGCATGCCGCGAAGGGCCGCCGCCGCATCAGGCGGCGAGCAGGCCTTCCGCCTTGGCCCAGGCCAGGGTCTTGTCGAGAGCGCGCTCGTAGCGGTCGAACATCTCCTCGATCTCCGCCTCCTTCATGATCAACGGCGGGCAGAAGGCGACGCGGTCGCCCATCGCCCGCAGGATCAGGCCTTCCTGCTGCGCGAACAGCACCGACTTCGGCCCGACGCCCTTCTTGATCTCGAACGAGGCCTTCGTCGCCTTGTCGCGGACCAGCTCGACACCGCCGATCATGCCGACGCCGCGCGCCTCGCCGACGAGCGGATGCTCCTCAAGCTTGGTCAGGCGGCGCAGGAAGGTCGGCGAGACGCTACGGACATGCTCGACGATTCGCTCGCGCTGGTAGATCTCCAGCGTCTTGACCGCCACCGCGCAGCCCACCGGGTGGCCGGCATAGGTGTTCCCGTGGCCGAAGGTGCCGATCTTGCGGCTCTGGTCGACGAGGACCTCGTAGACCCGCTCGTTCATCATCACCGCGCTGAGCGGGAAATAGGCCGAGGTGATCTGCTTGGCGCAGGACAGCGTGTCGGCGGCGAGCCCGTAGGTCGTGGTGCCGAACATATTGCCGGTCCGTCCGAAGCCGGTGATGACCTCGTCGGCGATGAAGAGGATATCGTACTTCGCCAGCACGGCGTTGATCTTCTCGAAATAGCCGGCCGGCGGCGTGATCGCACCGCCCGCGCCCATCACCGGCTCGGCGATGAAGGCGGCGACGGTATCGGGCCCCTCGCGCAGGATCATCTCCTCCAGCTCGGCGGCCATGCGCGAGGAGAAATCCTGCTCGCTCTCGCCGGGCTCGGCGAAGCGGTAGTGATGCGGGCAGGAGGTATGCAGGATGCCGGGCAGCGGCAGGTCGAAATCGATGTGGTTGTTGGGCAGGCCGGTCAGGGAGGCGGAGGCGACGGTGACGCCGTGATAACCCTTCAGCCGCGAGATGATCTTCTTCTTCTGCGGCCGGCCCAGCGCATTGTTCATGTACCAGACGATCTTGATCTGGGTGTCGTTCGCATCCGAGCCGGAGGCGCCGTAGAACACCTTCGAGATCGGAACCGGCGCGATCTCCTTCAGCTTCTCCGCCAGCTCGATCGCGGGGTCGTGGCTGCGCCCGCCAAAGATGTGCTGGAAGGGCAGCTTCTTCATCTGCTCATAGGCGGTCTCGATCAGCTCCTGGTTGGAGTAGCCGAGCGCCGTGCACCAGAGGCCCGCCATGCCCTCCAGATATTCCTTGCCGTTGCTGTCATAGACATAGACGCCCTTGCCGCTCTCCAGCACCAGCGGACCCGTCTCCCGATGCGCGGCGAGGTTCGTATAGGGGTGAACGAGAGTCTCGATGTCGCGGACGGCGAGGTTGGACAGCATCGTGCGGATCCCCTGATGCGAGTGGTGTCGTGTGCCAGCATAGACCGGCGCCCGCGCAAGCGCTGAGCGAATTTATCGCAACCCGAGGCAGACTCTGCCGCAGGGCCGGCGGATCTCGATCCATCCATCACCGCGGCCGCTCAGGCCGGCCGGGCTTGTCAGGCGCCTCCCGCCTCGGCATCGTCGGCGCCTGTTTGGAACGGTTCGGAAGAGGCCGCATGATCGACCCGGCAGCAATGGTGAACCGGCCCGCCCCGGGCCGGGACTGCGGCACCTGCACGCTCTGTTGCAAGGTCTATGAGGTGCCGGCAGTCGAGAGCAGGGCCGGCAGCTGGTGCCGCCATTGCCTGCCGGGCCGCGGCTGCGGCATCCACGAAACCCGCCCGCAGCATTGCCGCGCCTTCTTCTGCCTCTGGATGACGCAGGATTTCCTCGGCCCCGAGTGGAAGCCGGACCGCGCCCGCTTCGTCCTGACCATGGACCCGACGACGCGCTGGCTCTTCGTCCAGGTTGATCCCGGCGCCGCGCAGGCCTGGCGGAAGGATCCCTATCTCGGCCAACTCAGGCGCTGGGCCGCCGCGGGCGACCGCCCGGTGATCGTCTTCGTCAACAAGGTCGCGACCGCGATCATGGCCCAGGGGGAGATCCCGCTGGGCGAAATCAGCGCCGATGAGCGCCTTGTGATGCGCGAGCTGCCTGGCGGTCGCAAGACACTGGAGAAGGTGCAGGCCGTCGGCGCCTGAGCAGCGCTCAGCCCTCGTCAACCGCCCTGGCGAGATCGCGCCACGACAGCACGAGCCGGTCGAGCTCGGCCAGATCGTCCGCCGGCAGCTTGCCCAGTGTCTGCGCCACGAAATCGCGCTGCGCCGCGATGCCCGCCTCCGCCAGCCTGCGCCCCTCCGGCGTCAGATGCATCGCATAAGAGCGCCGATCCCCGGCAATGGCCCGGCGCTCCACCAGACCCGCCTGGACCAGGCGGTCGACGAGCCCGGAGACATTGCCCTTGGTGACGTAGAGGCGCTCCGCCAGTTCGTTCTGGCTGATGCCCTCGCGCTCGGTCAGCGTCGAGAGCAGATCGAATTGTGGAATCGAGAGGCCGAGCGCGCGGATCCGCGCCGTCATCTGCCCGAGCATGCGTTGATGCAGCCGCATGAACCGGAACCAGACGCGGTCCGGCTCCGTCGCATCGGCACGCGGCGCTGTCTTCAAATCCGGCACGGCCTCGCCCTTCATCAAGATTGATCACGCCTAAACCATCTCGCCGTCGCAGGCGAGATGGTGATGGCGGCATCTCAATGGTGCCTTGCCTCCATCGCGTCGCCGCGTCATCGATGGCCGATGCATCGCCGTCTCGTCTTCGAGGAACCCGTCTCGCGCGCCGCGCTCTGGAGCCGGCGCCTGGCCTGGTTCGCGCTGGCGGTGCTGCTGCTCGCCCTGCTGGTCTTCCGCAGCGGCGAACCGACGCTGGAAGGCCTTGCACCCGTGGCGGCTGCCTATGGGCTTGCGCTGCTCGCCCTGCTCCTGTCGCTGCTGGCCTTCGCGCGGATCTGGCAGACCGGCCATCGCGGTGTCGGCATGGCCGCCGGCGCCTTCCTCATGGGCGTGCTGATGCTGGTGCCAGCCGCCTATGTCGTGTTCAAGCTCGTCACCCTGCCGGCGCTGGCCGATATCTCGACCGATCTCGACGATCCCCCCACCTTCAGCCGCTCGCGCGCCGCGCTGGATGCACGCGCCGGGCGGGTGCCGCCCGACGTTCCGGCCGAGCGGCGCCGCCTGCAGCGCCGGGCCTACCCGAAGACGGTGCCGATCGTGCTCGAGGTTCCCGCGGAGACGGCCTTCGACATCGCCCGCCGCGCCGCCATCGCCCGCGGCTGGCAGGTTCTGGAGGCGACGCGACCGGGCGGGCGCAGTGGTGCGGGCCGAATCGAGGCCGTGGCCCGCGCCCGCCTCCTGCGCACGGCCGAGGACATCACCATCCGCATCCGCCCGCGTGCCGACGGCAGCCGCATCGACATCCGCTCGGCCTCCCGCCTCGGCCCCCATGACCTCGGCGTCAACGCGGCCCGGATCGCCGCCTTCGCCGAGGAGGTCGAGCTGCTGGTCGAGACGCGCTGAGCCTCAGGCCGGACGGTACCGGCTCCCGAGCCCCGGCACCGCCTCGTCGCAGAGGACGATCCCGCGGAGCACGAGATCCTCGAGCTGCGCCAGCACGGAGAGGGCCGCCGCCCCGTGCAGCGCCGGCGGCAGCCCCTGATAGATCGGCGGGACCATCTCGGCGATTCGCTCGTCGCCCGCCCGCAGGCGGCCGAGGATCGCGGCCTCGCGCTGGCGCCGGTGCAGCACCAGCCCGCGCAGGAAGCGCTGCGGCTCGGTCACTGGCCCGCCATGGCCCGGCCGGTAGAGCGCATGCTCCATCCCGCGCAGCTTCTCGACAGAGGCCATATAGGCCGCCATCGAGCCGTCCGGCGGAGCGACGATGGTGGTCGACCACGCCATGACATGGTCGCCGGAGAACAGCGTCGCTTCCTCGGGCAGCGCGAAGGCGAGATGGTTGGCGGTATGTCCCGGCGTCGCGATCGCCGTCAGGCTCCAGCCCGGCCCCGTGACCGCGTCGCCCTCCGCCAGGACATGGTCCGGCGCGTGCTCGAAATCGGCGGCGGCATCCAGGCGGGTGGCCTCGCCCTCCGCGAGCTCGCGGAACGGCCGGTGCGGCCCACAGCCGACGATGTCGGCGCCCGTCGCCGCCTTCAGCGCCCGCGCGCCTGGCGAGTGGTCGCGATGGGTGTGCGTGACGACGATATGGCTCACCGTCTCGCCGGACACTGCCGCGAGCAGCCCCGCCAGATGCGCCGCGTCCTCCGGCCCCGGATCGATGATCGCGACTTTGCCTTGCCCGACGATGTAGCTGCAGGTGCCGGTGAAGGTCATCGGCCCGCCATTGCCGGCGATCAGCCGCCGCACCAGGGGCGACAGCCGCACCACCTCGCCGGGAGGAGCCGTCGCGCTGCGGTCGAATTCGATCTCGTCGCTCATGCCTGTTTCCGCAGGGCCGCCGGGCAAGCCTGCGCGGGTCGCGCAGCTTGTGGGGCTTTGCCGCATTTTCTATAGACGGAAAAGCCGGCCGCGCAGCGCGGCCATCGCAGACAGGACGACACGCCCATGGCGCAGATGCTTCCCTTCCAGGCTCCGACGCTGGCCCATGCGGCCCTGCCCGCCGTTTCCGGCCCGCGCGCCGCGCTCCTGCGCAACATCGCGCTCGCCGTCGCCGGCAGCCTGCTCCTCGTGCTCGCCGCCAAGATCAAGGTGCCGTTCTGGCCGGTGCCGATGACGCTGCAGACGCTCGTCGTCTTCGGGCTCGGCGCAGCTTATGGCTCGCGGCTCGGCGCCGCCACCGTTGCGCTCTACATCGCCTATGGCCTCGCCGGCCTGCCGGTCTTCACCAACACGCCCCCGGTCGCCGCCGGCCCGCTCTATCTCGTCGGCCCGACGGGCGGCTTCCTGGTCGGCTTCGTCGCCGCCGCCGCCATCGCTGGCTGGGCTTCCGTCCGCGGCGCCTCGCTGGCGCGCCTCGTCGGCGGCCTCGTCCTCGCCGAGGTGGTGATGATGGCGCTGGGCTTCGGCTGGCTGGCGCTGGGCGCCCAGATGGCCGCCGGCACCACCGGGATCGGCTTCGCCAAGGCCTTCGCCTTCGGCGTGCAGCCCTTCATCCTGGGCGATCTGCTGAAGCTGGCGCTGGTCGCCTGCCTCGCCCGCGCCGGCTGGTCGGCCCTGCAGCGCCGCGGTTGAACGCTGTGTACTGACGAACGATCGAGGCCGGGCGCAAGCCCGGCCTTTTTCATATCCGGCTGGTTTCCTGATTCGGTGGGAGTGGCTCAGCCCTGTGGCGTCGAACTCGTGCAGACCTTCTGGTCCGGCCCGGTGAAGAAGGGACCGAGATTGCCGCATTTGTCGCAGCCCGCGAGCAGGGTCGCGAGGCCGAGGATGCCGAGGAGCTGGAAAGCGCGCTTCATGATGATGCCCGTGATGCTGTCCGCCGTTTCTAGAGCCTCGTTGGGCAAATGACCATCGCAGGCGCCAGGGCCTGCTCTCTTGCCGCCTCCGCCATCGACAGCGATGATCCCCGGAGACGACCTCGCTGGGGAAAACAATGATCGCGCGCCTCGTCCTCGCTGTGACGGCCCTCGCGATGGCGCCCGGTCCAGCAGCCCTCGCCCAGGATCGCACCGTGCCGGTCCGGTTCCAGCCCGGCGCGACCGCAGCCACCGTCAAGGGCTCGATCCGGGGCGACCGGGGACTCAACTACACCTTCGAGACGGTCGCCGGGCAGACGCTGCAGGTGCTGTTCACGCCCTCGAACCGCTCCTGCACCCTCAACGTCTACGCGCCGGGCGCCGACGAGGCGGTCCATGTCGGCTCGGTCGCCGGCAACGCATTCGCGCAGGCGGCGACGCGGGCCGGGACCTATCGCGCGCAGGTTTCCCTGATGAGGAACGCGGCCCGCCGCAACGAGACCTGCCGCCACACCCTGTCGATCGAGATCACCGGCCGAGCGGCCGGGAGCAGCGCGGGCGGCTCGGACGCGAGGCTCCGCGACCGCTGCCGGGCCGAGGCGGCGCCGATGTACGGCGTCAGCCCGCGCCGGATCGCGCTCGCAGCACGCGTCGGGCCCTCGGCCGAGGGCGGCTTTCAGATCGACGGCACCGTCGACAAGGGCCGCGAGGGCGTCAAGAAGCTGCGCTGTCTCTTCACGCGGGAGCGCGGCTTCGACCGCGTGATGGCGATGACGCCGGACGGGCGCTGACGACCGCCAAAGAAAAAGGCCCGTGAGGGCCTGTCTCCGAACGTCTTGCGATGTCCCGGGAAATTTTGGTCGGAGTGGCAGGATTTGAACCTGCGACCCCCTCGTCCCGAACGAGGTGCTCTACCAGGCTGAGCCACACTCCGATCAACTGGTTGCGGGCTTATAGCCAGCGCCGCGGCGCGGCGCAACAGGCGCGGCGGCCTTGCGTGACGAATTATCCGCACGCTCTCCCCGCGCCTCGGCTCGCGCGGGTCTGGAGCCCCCGCCGCAGCCGAGGCCGGCGGGCCTCTCGCGACGATCTGGCTGGTTGCGCGCGCCCCCGCCGCGTTCTAGAAGGCGCGGCGCGTTGGGGCGTCGCCAAGCGGTAAGGCAGCGGTTTTTGGTACCGCCATGCGGAGGTTCGAATCCTCCCGCCCCAGCCAGCCTTCGCGCCTGGCAGCGGGCCCATGTCCCGCACCGGCTGCTCGGGCTGGCCGAGCGTTTTCACCGCTGGCGGCGAGGCTGACCGTGCTGGACCGCTTCCTCCTCCCCGTCGTCAGGATCGTCCTGCAGCCGGCCGCAGCGGCGCTGGCGCGGCGCGGCGTCGCGGCGGACGCCCTGACCTGCACGGGCTTCGTCATCGGCCTCGCAGCCGTGCCGGCGCTGGCCCTGCGGCTCTATGGGTGGGCGCTCACCGCGATCCTGGTCAGCCGGCTGTTCGACGCGCTCGACGGGGCCGTGGCGCGACTCGCCGGCCCGACCGAGCGCGGCGCCTTTCTCGACATCACCCTCGACTTCGCCTTCTATGGCAGCATTCCGCTCGGCTTCGCGCTCGCCGACCCAGCGCAGAACGCGCTGCCGGCGGCGCTGCTGCTGGCGGCCTTCATGGGCACGGGCTCGAGCTTTCTCGCCTTCGCCGTCATCGCCGCCAAGCGCGGGATGAGCAGCGAGGTCTATCCGCAGAAGGGCATCTACTACCTGACCGGTCTCACCGAAGGCACCGAGACCATCGCGGCCCTGGTCCTGATGTGCCTCTTCCCCGGCTCCTTCGCACTCTTCGCCTGCGTCTTCGCCGGCGCCTGCCTGGTGACCACCCTCACCCGGCTGCGGCAGGGCTGGGTTGTCTTCGGCCCGGCATCGGGCGCCCGCGGGCGCCGGACAGGCGAGGGAGACTGAGAGCATGGCACCGCCGTCTTTCCGCGCAAGCCGGCCCGGCGATGTGCTAGCGTCGCATCCTCTGCCTGCGGGCGCCGGATCTGGCCGATGAATGCGATGGATGGATGGGGTCTGGCGGGATTCGTCGCGGCTTGCGTCGCCGTCGCGAGTTCAGGGGCGATCTTCAAACCGGGCGATTGGTATGAGGGACTGGCCAAGCCCTGGTGGCGCCCGCCGAACTGGCTCTTTCCGCCGGCCTGGACGCTGCTCTACTGCCTGATCGCGGCCTCCGGCTGGCTGGTCTGGCGCAAGGCCGGTTTTGCCGGCGCGGCGCTGCCGCTCGCCGTCTATGGCGTGCAGCTCCTGCTCAATGCGATGTGGTCGGGGGTATTCTTCGGCCTGCGCCGGATGGACCTCGCCTTCGTCAACGTCGTCGCGCTCTGGCTCTCGATCGTCGCGCTGATCGTGCTCTTCGCGCCGATCGATTCGCTCGCCGCCTGGCTGCTCGTGCCCTATCTCGCCTGGGTCAGCTTCGCCGCCCTGCTCAACTTCACCGTCTGGCGGATGAACCCGGACGCCGCACGCAGCTGACGGCGCCCTCAGGCGCCGACATATTTGAAATGAGCGCCCACGCTGCGATAGGACGCCTCCAGCACGTCGACGCCGCCGGCCAGCCGCAGCGCCTCCGCCGTCGCGAGACCCAGCTCTACCGCCTCATGGCCCGGCCGCTCATCGTGGGCGGTGATCCGCTGCGAGCCGTCATGCGCGGTGATCTGGGCATGCAGCCGCAGCCGGCCGCCCTCCCAGGTCGTGCTCGCCCCCACCGGCAGGCTGCAGCCGGCGCCGAGCGCATGCAGCAGCGCGCGCTCGCAATCGACCTCGGCGCGCGCCTTGGGGTCCTCGATGTCCTTCAGCATCGCGAGCAGGGTCGTGTCCTCGGCCCGCGCCTGGACGCCGAGAGCGCCCTGCCCGATCGCATAGGGAAACAGGATCGGATCGAGCAGCTCGGAGGTCGCGCCGTCCAGGCCCAGCCGTTGCAGACCGGCCTGCGCTAGGATCACCGCGTCGAGCCCGTCATCGCCGTTGATCTTGGCGAGCCGCGGCCCGACATTGCCGCGGATCGGCACGACCTCGACATCCGGCCGCAGGCTCAGGATCTGCGAGCGCCGCCGGAGCGACCCCGTGCCGACACGCGCGCCCTGCGGCAGCGCGGCGAGGCTCGCGCCGCAGAGCACGTCGCGCGGATCGACCCGCTCGGGCACCGCCGCCAGCACCAGCCCCTCGCGCAGCGTCGTCGGCAGGTCCTTCAGCGAATGCACGACGATGTCGACCTCGCCCGAAGTGAGCTGGTCCTCATGCTCGGTCGAGAACACGCCGATGATCCCGAACTGGTGGAACTCGGAGACGCGGTCCTTGTCGGCGATCGTGGCGATCGGATGCAGCGAGAATTCGGTATCGGGATGCTTCGCCTTGATCAGCGAGGCGATGTAATTCGTCTGCGCGATGGCGAGGGGGCTGCGTCGCGTGCCGATTTTCACGAGCATGATGGGGCTGACCTGGCCTGGCGGCCGGGGCCGCGCATGGGGACGGAAGAACCGCTCGCGGCGGCCGCGGCCGTGCGATGGGATGATCTGGTTTTACGGGGCGCCGCGACGATTGGCGACCCGAAAGATGGTGCCCGGTGGAGGGAAGACGAAGCCGGCGTCACGCGGGCGCCTCAAGGCCCCGCCGGCAGGCTGCGGATGGCGATGGCCGCGGCCATCATGCCCGAGACGAAGAGCGGCACGCCGAAGCCGCTGTAGAACAGCGCCTTGCCGATGGGATCGCGCAGGAAGCGCGCCATCAGGAGGGCCTGCGCCGCGAGCAGGCCTGCGACGATCGCCGCCTGCAGCGGCCGCTGCCAGTGGAGCAGCAGCGCGATGACGCCGACCTGCGGCAGCGCCATGGCGAGGCAGGCGGCCTTGGCCGCGCCCGCAGCCCCGAGCAGCACGGGTAGCGAGCGGATCCCCATCTGCCGGTCGCCCTCCATCGCCTTGAAGTCGTTCAGCGTCATGATGCCGTGGGCGCCGAGGCTGTAGAGCAGCGCCAGCAGCAGCACCGGCACCGGCGGCAGCGCGCCGCCGAGCATCACCGCCGCCCCCGTCACCCAGGCCAGCCCCTCATAGGAGAAGCCGCAAGCGGCATTACCGAGCCAGCCGTTGCGCTTGAGCCGCAAGGGCGGCGCGCTGTAGGCCCAGGCGAGAAAGAGCCCGAGGCAGGTCGCGATGAGCACCCAGGCGCCGAGCAGCGAGGCGACCGCCAGCGACAGCACGCTCCACAGCGCGGCGATGTAGAGTCCCCAGCGCCCGGGGATGCGGCCCGAAGGGATCGGCCGGTGCGGCTCGTTGATCGCGTCGACCTCGCGGTCGTGCCAGTCGTTGATCGCCTGGCTCATCGCGCAGACCAGCGGGCCGGCGAGCAGGATGCCGAGCAGTGCGACGGGGGCGTTCGCCATCAGCGGCACGCCGGACGACACCACTCCGCAGGCGAAGGCCCACATCGGCGGGAACCAGGTGATCGGCTTCAGCAGTTCGAGCACGGCCGACGGCGCCGGATAGATTGCCGCGCCGGCGCCGGGGCGGAGCGTGGCGCCGGTCTCGCTCACGCCGCCGCCTCCAGCCCGATGCCTTCGAGACGGTCTTCCAGCGCGTCGCCGGCCTCCTGCAGCGCGGCCAGCGTCGCCGCGTCGGGCTGCCAGTATTGCCGCGCCTGCGCCTCGATCAGCCGGTTGGCGAGCTTGGCGGAGGCCGTCGGGTTCAAGGCCGCGAGCCGCTCGCGCATGGCGGGGTCGAGCAGATAGGTTTCGGTCAGCTTCTGGTAGACCCAGGGCTCGACCTGGCCCGTCGTCGCCGACCAGCCCATGGTGTTGGTGACATGGGTCTCGATCTGCCGCACGCCCTCATAGCCGTGCTTGAGCATGCCCTCATACCATTTCGGGTTGAGCACGCGGGTGCGCGTCTCCAGCGAAACCTGCTCGGACAGCGTGCGAACCGTGCCCTCACCCCGGGTCTGGTCGCCGATATAGACCGGCGTCGCCGCGCCCCCCTTGGCCCGGCGGACGGCGCGGCTGATGCCGCCCAGCGTGTCGAAATAGTTGTCGACCGTGGTGACGCCGAGCTCGACCGAATCGAGATTCTGATAGGCGAGTTCGACGCCGCCCAGCACGCTGCGCAGCAACTCGGGCTGCTGCACCGCCCGCCCGCCCCGGCCATAGGCGAAGCCCTTGCGGCGGCTGTAGGTCTCGGCCAGTTCGTCCTCGTCCTGCCAGCGCCCGCTCTCGACGAGATTGTTGACGTTGGAGCCATAGGCGCCCTCGGCATTGCCGAAGACGCGCAGCGCCGCGGTCTCGAGGTCGCAGCCATGCTCGGCCTGGTAGGCGAGCGCATGCTTCCGCACGAAGTTGCTCTCGGGCGGCTCGTCGGCCGAGGCTGCGAGGAAGGCCGCTTCCGCCAGCAGCCGGATCTGCAGCGGCAGCAGGTCGCGGAAGATGCCCGAGACCGAGATCACGACGTCGATGCGCGGCCGGCCCAGTGTCTCCGGCGGCAAGAGCTGCGCGCCCGCCAGCCGGCCATAGCCGTCGAAGCGCGGCTCGGCGCCCATCAGCGCCAACGCCTGGGCGATCGGCCCGCCCTCGGTCTTGAGATTGTCGGTGCCCCAGAGCACCAGAGCCACCGTCTCCGGCAGGGCGTGGCCGTCCGCGACATGCCGGTCGAGTAGCCTGGCGGCCTGCCGCGCGCCGTCGCGCACCGCATAGGCGCTCGGAATGCGGAAGGGATCGAACCCGTGCAGGTTGCGCCCCGTCGGCAGCACGGCCGGCGTCCGCAAGAGGTCCCCGCCCGGCGCCGGTCGGATGAAGCGTCCATCCAGAGCCCGCAGCAGCCCGTCGAGTTCGTGGTCGCGAGCCAGCAGGGCATCCGTCGCCGCGAGCTCGGCGAGCCCGGCCAGAACGCCGGCCTCCGGCTCCGCACCCGCCGCCCGCAACGCCTGCTCCGGGCTCAACCCGGCCACCAGCCCTTCGACGACGGCCCGCGCCGGCCTGACGCCGGAACCAGAGTCGACGATCGCCATCAGCATATCGGTGCGCTCAGCCTGCGAGAGCGGCTCGCCGACGACGTGCAGCCCGTGAGGGATCAGCGTGTATTCGAGTTCCAGCACCGCCTCGGTGAGCTTGCCGATTCGGCCATGGCGCTCCTCGCCGCTCCACTCCGGCTCGGCCAGCGCCAGATCGAGCGCCGCGGCCTGCGCCTGGATCAGCATCGCCAACTCCGCCGCCTCGCGCATCTCGTCGGGCGCAAGCCCACGCCAGCGGTCGAGCGAGCCCTTGAGCTCGATCAGCCCGCGATAGAGCCCGGCCGAGGCGACCGGCGGCGTCAGATAGCTGACGAGGGTCGCCGCCCCACGGCGCTTGGCGAGCGCGCCTTCGGACGGGTTGTTGGCGGCATAAAGATAGATGTTGGGCAGGTCGCCGATCAGCCGGTCCGGCCAGCACTGGGCCGAGAGTCCCGTCTGCTTGCCCGGCATGAACTCGAGCGCGCCATGCGTGCCGAAATGCAGCACGGCATCGGCCCCGAAATCCTCCCGCATCCAGCGATAGAAGGCCGAGAAGGCATGCGTCGGCGCGAAGCCCTTCTCGAAGAGCAGCCGCATCGGGTCGCCCTCATAGCCGAAGCCGGGCTGGATGCCGACGAAAACATTGCCGAAGCGCTCGCCCAGCACGAACAGGGAGGCTCCGTCGCTCTGCTGGCGGCCCGGGGCGGGGCCCCATTGCGCCTCGATCTCGGACAGCCAGCGCTCGCGCCGGATATGGTCCGCCGCGCCGATACGGACATGGACATTCGCCATCGCGCCATGGCGCGCGGCATTGCCCTGGATGATCGCCTCGCGCAGCGCCTCGACGCTGGCGGGCATCTCCACGGCATAGCCCTCGCGCTGCAGGGCACCGAGCGTCCGGTGGAGCGATTCGAACACGGAGAGATAGGCTGCCGTGCCGGTGTTGCCCGCATTGGGCGGGAAATTGAACAGCACGATGCCGATCTTGCGCTCGGCGCGGCTGCGCCGCCGCAGCGTCACCAGCTTCTCGACCCGCGCCGCCAGCGTCTCCGCCCGCTCGGCGCAGACATGCATGTCGCGCTGGCCCTCGCTGGCCGGGAAGGTGCAGGCGCGGGCGCAGCCGCTGCATCGGCCCGGCTGGTCCGTGCGTCCACCGAAGACGATCGGACCGGTCGCTCCGTCGAGCTCCGGGATCGCGATCATGATCGTCGACTCGACCGGAAGCAGGCCGCGATCGGAGGCGCCCCATTGGTCGAGCGTCTGGAACTCGGCCGGATGGGCGGCGATGTAGGGCACGTCGAGCCGCGCCAGCACGTCCTGAGCAGCGGCGGCGTCGTTGTAGGCGGGCCCGCCGACCAGGGAGAACCCGGTCAGCGAGACCAGCGCGTCGACCACCGGCCGGCCGTCGCGGACGAGAAAGGCGTCGATCGCCTCGCGCGCATCGAGACCGGTGGCGAAGACCGGCAGCACCGAGAGACCCCTGGCCTCGAGGCTGCGGATCACGCCGTCGTAATGCGCCGCATTGCCCGCCAGCACATAGGAGCGCAGCACCAGCAGCCCGACGATCCCCTTGGCTCCGGGCATGGCCGGCAGCGCCTGCGGATCGGTGCCGACGCGCCCCGGCAGAGCGGGATGATAGATGCCGGTCTCGGGATAATCGACCGGCTTGCCGACCTTCAGCGAACCGCGCAGGACACGCCGCGGCCCGTCGGCATAGCGGTCGACCAGCAGCCTGACGAGATTGGCGATGTTCTCCTCGGAGCCCGCCAGCCAGTATTGCAGCGCCAGGAAATAGGCGCGCACGTCCTGAGCGGTGCCGGGAATGAAGCGCAGGATCTGCGGCAACCGGCGCAGCATCTTCATCTGCCCCGCGCCGCCGCTGGCGGCCTTGCCCTTGCTGCCGCGCAGGCGCTTGAGCAGAGCCATGGGCCCGCTCTGCGGTCCGTCCATGCGGAACCGCCCGACACGGGTGAGCTTGGTGACCTCCCCGGCCGACATCAGGCAGATCATCGCGTCGCAATGCTCGCGCCGCGCCTGCAGCGCCGGCACCAGCGGCAGGAAATGGTCTTCCATGAACAGCATCGTGGCGATGACGATGTCGGCGCCCGCGACGGCCTCCTGGCAGCGTGCGAGCAGGCGCGGATCGGCCGACCATTCGGAGGCCGCATGCACGCTGAGCTCGAGCCCGGGAAGATCGCGCGTCAGCGCCGCCTGGGCGCGGACCGTCGCGCTGGCGACATGCGTGTCCATGGTGACGATGACGACGCGGATCGGCGTCGCGCCGTCGGCCCGGTGCTGCGCGCCCGGCGCGACCATGTCACGACCGCTCGTTTGCGGAGACTGCGGCACCGCCTTCCGGCTCCGGGACGATGCTGGCGGAGTCGGACATCCGCCAGCCCAGCATTCTTCGCGTCGGGCAGGCGTGGAGGGCGTCGTAGAGCGGTTCGCGACGCGCCACCGCTCCCCTCGCCGCACCGGAAAAGGCGGATGGCACCGTGTTCGCGCTGCGGGAAGAGACCGGCCGGCTCAGTTCTGCGTGAAACGTCATGGGACGCCTCCTGCCAACGCCGACAACCGGATGGCGGTTGCGCTCGCGGCAAAGACGAGGCTCGCTCCGCACGCCGCATATGTCAAGTTTGATTGACGATCGATCGTGCTCAATGTGTATATTTATCTTTACATCCCGACATCTTGCGCTACTTTCCCTCAACGGGATCGGTTCGCGGCGGCGCTCATCGGCAAAGCCGCACAGGCGCGTGACCCCTGCCGGTGTAGCCGGCACCAAACGGCATCGTCTCAGGGTCGGGCTCGGTATTGCGAGACGGCGAAACGCCGTCATCGGCAAGGCCGGATCCGTTTTGAGGGGCTGGGGGCGAGATCAGGACAATGCCGCCAGCGCCGGCCGTTCCGGCGCTCGGATTAGCCTTCCGTCCATGCCGGCCGACAACGGAACGGGCCTCGTTGCCATGTCTTCTCCGCCGCCCCGGGAGCCCAGCACGCAGTCACCCGCCGAGCCATGGCCGGCAGGCGAAGCCGATCTCGCGCGCGCCGTCGCCGAGGCTGCAGCCGATATCCTGCTGACGATCGACGGCGACGGCATCATCCGCTCCGCGACCGGCAGCACCCTGCCGAGGCTCGCTCCGGGAAAAGGCTGGATCGGCCGCGCCTTCGCGGATGTCGTGGCGACGGACAGCCGGGCCAAGGCCGCAGGCCTCGCCGCCGGCGGCGATCCACGCCTGATGGGAGCCGCCGAGCTCAACCATCTCCGGACCGACGGCAGCTTCTGGCCCTTCAGTTACCGGGTGATCGCCCCTGCGGACAGGGGCCTGCGTTGCCTCGTCGGACGGGATCTGGCGGGAGTTGCGGCGCTTCAGCAGAACCTGCTGGAGGCGCAGCAGGCGATGGAGCGCGAATATGCGCGGCTGCGGCTCGCGGAAACGCGTTATCGCATGATCTTCCGCTCCGCCCCAGAACCGATTGTCATCGCCGAGGCCGCGACGCTGAGGCTGGTGGAAGCCAACCCAGCCGCCCTTGATGAACTCGGCCTGCGGGCGGATCGTCTGGCGGGCGTGTCGCTGACCTCTCTTTTTTCGCCGCTGAGCGGCGACGCGCTCGCATCCGTCCTGGCCGCCGCGCGCCATTCCGGCGAAGCCGCCGAGATCGAGGTCGCTCGTGCGGGTACCACGCGCCGGACCTCCATCCGTGCCATTGCCTTCCGCCAGGATGGCGCGGTGCATCTGCTCGTCCGCCTCGGGATCACCCCGTCAGACGGCGCCGGCGTCGCGACCGACCCGGCGCTGCGCCACGTCCACGGCATGGTCGAGCAGACGCCCGATGGCTGCGTCATCATGAGCCCGGACCGGCTGGTGCTCCACGCCAATCGGGCTTTCCTCGAACTGGCCCAGCTCTCCTCGCGCCATCAGGCACTGGGAGAGCCACTGGACCGCTGGCTCGGCCGGCCTGGCATCGATTTGCCGCTGATCCAGGGCACGCTCGCCGATCACGGCGTCGTCCGCAATTTCCCGACGATCATCCGCGGCGCCTTCGGCAGCGTCGAGGCCGTGGAACTGTCGGCGGTCACGGCCTGGACCGGCGAAACGGGCTCGACCGGCCTGATCATCCGCAGCAAGGGCGCCCAGCTCGCCGCACCGCAGCCACAGCGCGGCCCGGCCCTGCCGCGCTCGGTCGAGCAGCTGTCTCAACTCGTCGGCAGCGTTCCGCTCAAGGACATCGTGCGCGAGACCAGCGACGTCATCGAGAAGCTCTGCATCGAATCGGCGCTCGATCTCAGCCGGGACAACCGCGCGGCCGCTGCCCAGATGCTAGGCCTCAGCCGCCAGGGCTTCTATGCGAAGCTGCGGCGCCACGGGCTCGGCGCCCTCGTTGATCAGGACGAGCCGGCCTGACGCGCCGCGTCGTCCTCAGCGTGGGCCATGCCGCCGCAGCCGCAGCACCAGATCCGCGACATGGGCGAGGCCGCCGAAGCTGAGCGCCGCCAGCGTCAGGGCCGGCGCCGCCCCGGCCAGCGCACTGCGCAACGCCAGCAGCAGCCCGAGGCCGGACAGCACGGTCGACAACAACCCCGCACACGATGCGCCAGGGCGGCGCAGAGACAGCCCGATCAACAGCAGCTCGACGGCGATGATGGCGAGCGCCAGATCGACGACGCTCGCGAGCCCAGGCAGCGCCATCAGCGCGCCATGCCGAGCAGATGGCTGAGATCGTTGAAGAAGACCCTGACATGGGCCATGAACTTGCCGCGCACCAGCTGCTTGTTCATGTAGGAATCCCAGGTCAGCTTCTGCACGTCCGGGTTGCGGCACAGCTTCACGAACTGCTCGCGGCGCTTGTCGTTCCGATACCAGATCCACTGCATCAGGCCGAGAATCCAGAAGACCCGGCCGTGATCGGCCATGAAGCGCTTGCGGGCGGTAGCGAGCGCGCGGGCATCGCCGGTCTTCAGCGCGAGCTGGACGGCCTCGCCCGCCAGCCGCCCGCCCAGCATGGCATAGTAGATGCCCTCGCCCGAGGCCGGCGCGACCACCCCGGCGGCATCGCCCGCCAGCAGGACGTCGCGGCCATTGTCCCACTTCTTCAGAGGCTTCATCGGGATCGGCGCGCCCTCGCGGCGGATCGTCTCGGCGCCTTCGAGCCCCGCCTCGCGGCGCAGCACGGCAACCGCGTCCTTGAGCGAAAAACCTTTATGGGCGCTGCCGGTGCCGATGCTGGCCGTGCCGCCATGCGGGAAAATCCAGCCGTAGAAATCGGGCGAGATCCGCCCCTGATAGACCACATCGCAACGCTTGCCGTCATAGCCGCCGCCGGCCTGGGTCGGGACGCGGACGATCTCGTGATAGGCGAAGACGAAAGGCGGGCGCTTGCTGCCGGGCATCGCCGCGCGCGCCAGCGGCGAGTTCGCGCCGTCGGCGCCGATCACCATCCGCGCCCGCAGGCTGAGCGGCGCCTCGCCGTCCCGCGGCCGCAGATGCAGCCGCGCCGTCCCGTCGGGATCGCGCTCGAACCGTTCGAACGTCGCGGTGATGCGCCGTGCGCCCGACTGGGCCGCGCGCTCCCGCAGCCACTCGTCGAAAGGCTCGCGATCGACCATGCCGACATAGCCGTCGTCGATCGGCATATCGACGCTGGTCGCCGAAGGCGCGACCATGCGGGCGCAGGCGATGCGGGCGACGATCTGCGAGGGTGGGATGGCGAAATCGCGGATCGCCCGTGGCGGGATCGCGCCACCGCAGGGCTTGATCCGTCCCGCCCGGTCGATCAGCACGACGCTGTGTCCCGCACGGGCAAGGTCGTCGGCTGCCGTCGCTCCCGCAGGCCCGCCGCCGACGACGGCGACGTCATAGGTCATCTCCGATTCGTCATGCAGAGGCGGCTGGACCTGATTCATCGCGGTCACCCTGGGTTGGGAAGGAGAAGTCCGTCACCGTCGCGCGTTGTGCGGCGCTCGCGCTGTGTCGCCTGCCGTGCCACCGCCAGCGCGAGGGCGGCCGAGACGACGAACAGCAGGGCCTCGACGGCGAAGACGCCGGAATAGGCTAAGGCCGGCGTGCCCGTGACATGCCGTGCGAGATCGGTGGCGCCGGCGCCGCAGAGGCCGCCGAGCCCGAAGGCGACGCCCTGGGCCGCACCCCAGAGCCCCATCCGCACGCCCTGCCGTTCGGAGCGGCCCTCGCCAACGAGGCGCATCATCGAACCGATCGCCGCCACCGCATAAGCGCCGTTGGCGAGGCCCAGCGCGAAGACCGTACCGCGCAGAGGAAAGCTTGCCCCTGCGAAGGGCGACAGGGCGAGCCCGGCCAGCGCCAGCGCCGAGGCGAGGCAGCCGCCGACGGCCCAGAGCCGCAGCGAACCGGCTCGCGCTCCGGCCAGCGTCGTGACGACGGCGACGAGCACCATCCCCGTCAGCACGCCGCCGTTCTGGACGCCGGCGAGCCGCGTGCTCTCACCCGGCGTGAAGCCGAAGACGGTTCCCGCGAAAGGCTCGAGGATCAGGTCCTGCGCGCTGTAGGCGATCATCGAGACGAAGATGAAGATGGCGAAGAGCCGGGCCTGCGGCTCGTCCCAGACCTCCCGCAGGGCCATGCGGAAGCTCGTGTCGCCAGAGGCCACCGGCTCGTCAGGTGCAGCGGCGCGGGCTTCAGTTTCCACGCCCCGGACCGCCAGCACGGTCACGGTGAGCGCGATCGCGCTGACCGCGCCGGAGATGGCGACGAGCCGCGCTGTCGAGAACGGATCGAGCAGATGGCCGACCAGCCCGGCCGTGACGATGAATCCGGCGATCATCATCACCCAGACGACGGTCGCCGCGGCCGGCCGCCGTGCATCGGCAACCCGGCGCGAGAGCAGGATCAGCAGGCAGGTGCCGCTGGCGCCAACCCCCATGCCGATCGCCGCGAAGGAGAAGGCCGCGAGCAGGACGCCGGGCCAGAAGGCGCTTCCCATCAGGGCGGTCGCGACGGCGGCGCCGAAGCCGCCGAGCGCCAGCACCGCCATGCCGCCGAGGATCCAAGGCGTCAGCCGTCCGCCAACGTCTGAACCGTGCCCCCAGCGCGGTCGCAGGATCTGAACCGCGTAATGCAGTGCAACCAGAAGCCCCGGCAGCACCGCCGGCAGCGCCAGTTCGACGACCATGACGCGGTTGATGGTGGAGGTGGTGAGAACGACGATGGCGCCGATCGCCGTCTGGACGAGCCCGAGACGGACGATCCCGAACCAGCCCAGCGGCGCACTCATCGCGCAGCCCCTGATCGACATCCGGGGCACGGCGACCGCCCGGCGCGAGAGCGCGGACTGCGGGTCTGAACAGCTGCGGGTGGCGAGCGCTTCATAGACCGAAGGCTAGGCCCGCATACCAAAACCGTCAATCAAAATTGACAAATCAGGAAGCCAAAGAGCGTCAACTAAAATTGACGCCGCCGCCCCTTCGTCAGTTCAGATCGCTGCCATCGTCCTCGCCATCGTCGAGATCGCCAAGGCCGTGACGGCGCAGCTTGGCGTAGAAACTCTGGCGGCTGAGGCCGAGCATGTTGGCAGCGGAAGCGCGGTTGTCCTTGCTCAGCTCGAGCGCCGCTTCGATGCAGAGCTTCTCGATGACGTCCGTGGTCTCGCGCACGAGTTCGCGCAGCGAGACGCGCCCCACCAACTCCGTCAGATGCTCGACCGAGCGCGGAAGCCCGCGGCCGCGTTGGCCGGCCAGCGCATTGCGGACACCGAGGCTGCGGATGACGAAGCCATAGGACGGCGTCGACCCGCTCAGGGCCGGCACCGCCGAGATCTCGACCTCCTCGACCGTCCCGAACTGGCCGCGGACGATGGTGTTGAAGTTGCGGACCACGCCGTGCTCCGTCAGCGTCACCATCAGCAGCTGCAGATCGATGCCGGGGCGCCCGAGCCACATGTCGAGAGGCTCGCCGAGGGCCTGATGCTTGCTCGAGAGCTGTGCGAGATCGAGGAAGGCCCGGTTCGCCTCGAGGATTTTCAGCTCGGGGCTGATGACGACGAAGCCGTCGGGTAGGTGCTCGAGCAGGCCGAGAATGCGGCTTTCGAAACCTGAGCCGGCTGAGCCCTCGCCGGCGAGCGGCGTCAGGCGGATCAGCAGATAGCCGGCCTGATCCTGGCGGAAGGCCGAGGCCAGCGCGCGGAAGCGCTTCCCGCCGGAGGCCAACGCGATCTCCGTCTCGTCGGCGCGGCCGGTCGCCTGCACCGTCCGCAGCATGCCCTGAAGCGCTTCGCCGCTCTCCGGCGCCAGCCCCGCCAGGATCGAGGTATTGGTCAGCTTGTCGGCCGGCAGTTCGAGGTGCTGCTGCGCCGCGGGATTGGCCTCCACCACGCGCAGCTGCGTCGCCTCGACGATGACCACCGGCTCCGACGTCAGATGGAACAGCATGCGGTAGCGCGTCTCCGCCATGCGCAGCCGCGCATATTCGCGCTCCATCGCCTGCTGCGCTTCGACCAGCTGCTGCTGCAGATGGGCGAGGTTGCGCAGATCGCGCCCCAACGCGACGATCGTCCCGTCCTGGCCGACCTGCATCGCCGAATAGCGCACCGGCAGATCCGTCCCGCCCGGCAGCGGATGATTGAGTTCCCGAAACTGGATGGCCGCCTCGTCGGCAGCGCCCTTGAGCAGATCCTGCACCTTGGGCCGGCTCTCGACCGAAACCACCTCCGTCCAGGGCCGTCCGATCCAGGAGCGGCAATCCTCGCGGCGAAGCTCCGGCGTCCCCAAAGACACATCGACGATCACGCCCTCACGGTCGAGCACGAGAGCGATGTCGCTGGAGGCGGTGATCAGGCTGCCGGCGGTTTCCGGCGCGAGTCTGCCGAGCCAGCCCGACTGACCCTTGAACCCCAGTGTAGGCGTCTGCGGCGCGAAGACATCCATAGCGACGAAAACCCGGTTCCTGGCTGTGACGGGCGTCGAGCAAGCGTGAAGCTGATAAAGGCCCAGCCGGTCTTCAACAAGGCATCTTTTTGCCGTCGATCATGAGATCGATCTGGCGGACCGCATCTGCCGCATCGCGAACACCGAGATCGGCACCCAGCGAGACAGCCAGCTCCGGATTGGTCGAGAACAGATTGCCGCCAAGCATGATGCGGACGTCGCGATTGAGCGCAGTCGCCCGCACCGCCTCGACGATCGCCGCAACGCCCGCCGCGGCGACCTCGCCGCTGGCCGAGAGGCCGACGACGTCGAACCAACTGTTGCGGACATGGCCGAGCAGGATCGCCCGCGACGGCAGGAATTCGGACTGCACCTGCCAGCCCGCCCGGCGGAAGAACTCTTCCACCACAGCGAGGCCGAAGGTATGCTGCTCGCCCGGGACGACAGCCAGGAGCATTCGCCCGCGATCGAGTTCGGGAGCCGGCGCCAGTTCGAAATCAGGCCCGTAGACGCGCAGCAATTGTTGCAGCCGCGACAGCCCGACCGTGACATCGACGAAACTGCAGCGGTCCTGCTCCCACAGCACGCCGAGATGGCGCGCCGTCGATGACAGAACCGTGGTGATGATCGCTTCGGCCGTCAGCCCGCGGTCCCGCAGCGCATCGAGATGCGCCCGCGCCGCCGAGAGCGGCTTGTGGACGATCATTTCGGCGAAGACCGCGATGTCGCTGTCGTCAATGACGATGGTCGCCTGAGGCTCGCTCTTGGCGCCAGCCGAGCCGGGCGCCCGATGCGCGAGCATCAGCCTCGGAATGATCTCGGCCTCGATGGTGCGAGCGAGATCGGCTCTCAGTCCGGGCACTGCGGCGGGACCAAGACCGTCGAGGGGACACCACTCCGCCCCGGGCAGGTCGCGTCGCGCGGCCTGGTCCTCGGAGTAGGTCGATCGAGCAGCCAGGAAAGCGCGTCCCGAGTCAGGCATGAGGTCACCTCCCTCAGGCAACCGTCCGATCCAGCCAGGAACTCTGTCGGTCCTGTTACGTGATGGCGCCCGAAGGCACCGACGGTCTGGAAGGCAGTTCCTTTGACCTATGTCAAAGATTGAAGCACGACATCGCGCTGACCGCAATCGTGAAATGATTATCGATCGAAACTGTATTCGCAGGCAATCGCAGCGACAGATCACCGATAAACTGTTGCGAAAACAACAAAAGGACCAGCGCGTTCACACTGATCTACTCCGGCAGCGGTCGGGGGGAGCGCGACGCGCTGGAGCTGCCGGGCCGCTCACGAAGCAGCGATCAAACCTTAGGCAGCCGCAACGCATATGTCCACTCAATTTGACATTGCAGCGCAGCAAAGTGTCATGATGAGTTGACACATACTCTGGAGGACGCCAATCTCCCCCCATCGACGCCGCGGCGATCCGCCAGCGGCGCAGCGGACCGGAGACGTCCGATGCCGGCAGGGCCGAGGGAAGGCAGCGTCAAGACGCTCTACACGCCCGAGCAGCGTCGTCGCCGGGACGCTTCCCGCTGGACGCTGGTCCAGGGCTTGCTCGCCCCCCTTCAGTTCCTCGTCTTCCTCGTCAGCCTCGCGCTCGTGCTGCGCTATCTCGCAACCGGCGCGGGCTATGACGCCGCGAACCTGTCGATCATCCTCAAGACGCTGGTGCTCTACACCATCATGGTGACGGGAGCCCTGTGGGAGCGCGACGTTTTCGGGGTCTATCTCTTCGCGCCTGCCTTCTTCTGGGAGGACGCGGTCAGCTTCGTCGTCATCGCGCTGCACACGGCCTATCTGGTCACCATCGTCACGGGCTGGCTGACGCCGGCCGAGCAGATGCTGATCGCGCTCGCCGCCTACGCGACCTATGTCGTCAACGCCGCGCAGTTCCTGCTGAAGCTGCGCGCGGCCCGCTTGCAGGCCGCGGCCGCCCCCGGCGCGCTCGACGACCGGCTGGAACTGGCATCATGAACGCGCCGCTTCTCGCCACGCCCGTGCCCGCCTCGGGCTGCGCCGCCCCGCCGGTCCTGCGCGAGCGCGGCCAGCGCGAGGTGTTCTGCGGCCTGACCGGGATCATGTGGCTGCACCGCAAGATCCAGGACGCGTTCTTCCTGATCGTCGGCTCGCGCACCTGCGCCCATCTCATGCAGTCGGCCGCCGGCGTGATGATCTTCGCCGAGCCGCGCTTCGCCACCGCCATCATCGAGGAGAAGGACCTCGCCGGCCTCGCCGACGCCAATGCCGAACTCGACGCCGTCGTCGAGCGCCTGCTCGCCCGGCGGCCCGAGATCCGAATGCTCTTCCTCGTCGGCTCCTGCCCCTCCGAGGTCATCAAGCTCGACCTCTCGCGGGCCGCGCTGCGGCTTGGCCAGCGCTTCGCACCGCAGGTGCGGGTGCTGAACTATTCCGGCAGTGGCATCGAGACGACCTTCACTCAAGGCGAGGACGCCTGCCTGACCGCGCTTGTCCCGACCCTGCCGGCCGAACCCGCTGGCGCGGAAGCCTCTCTGCTCGTCGTCGGGGTGCTGGCGGATGCGGTCGAGGACCAGTTCCGCCGGCTCCTCGGCGCGATGGGCATCACAAGCCTCGCCTTCCTGCCGGCCCGTCGTGCCGCGGACATGCCGGCAGTGGGTCCGAACACCCGCTATCTGCTCGTCCAGCCGTTCCTCGGTGAGACGGCCCGCGCCCTTGAGAACCGCGGCGCGACGCGCCTCGCCGCCCCCTTCCCGCTCGGCGCCGAGGGCACCGCCGCCTGGCTGCGCGCCGCTGCCGAAGCATTCGGCGTCGCGGATGCGGTCTTCAACGCCGCCATCGCCGCGCCGCGCGAGCGAGCCGTGAAAGCGCTGCACCATTCGCGCGCCGCCCTGCGCGGCCGGCGCATCTTCTTCTTCCCCGACAGCCAGCTCGAGATCCCGATCGCCCGCTTCCTGGCCCGCGAACTCGAGATGGAGCTGGTCGAGGTCGGCACGCCCTATCTGCACAAGGAGCATCTCGCGGCGGACATCGCTTTGCTGCCGGCCGGCGTCCAGCTCAGCGAGGGCCAGGACGTCGACCGCCAGCTCGACCGCTGCCTAGCGGCGGCGCCCGATATCACCGTCTGCGGGCTCGGCCTCGCCAATCCGCTGGAGGCGAAGGGCCTGACGACCAAATGGGCGATCGAGCTCGTCTTCACCCCGATTCAGGGCTTCGAGCAGGCCGGCGATCTCGCCGAACTGTTCGCACGGCCATTGAACCGGCGCGCGGCGCTGGAGGTGTAGCCATGCAGCTCACCGTCTGGACCTATGAAGGCCCCCCGCATGTCGGCGCGATGCGGATCGCCACCGCGATGACCGACGTGCATTACGTCCTGCACGCCCCGCAGGGCGACACCTATGCTGACCTGCTCTTCACCATGATCGAGCGGCGCGGCCAGCGCCCGCCGGTGACCTACACCACCTTCCAGGCGCGCGATCTCGGTGGCGACACCGCCGATCTGTTCCAGCGCGCCGCGCTCGACGCCTATGAGCGCTTCCGGCCGGCCGCCATGCTCGTCGGCGCCTCCTGCACCGGGGAACTGATCCAGGACGATCCGGCGGGCCTCGCTCGCGCGCTCGGACTGCCGATCCCGGTGATCCCGCTCGAATTGCCCTCCTATCAGCGCAAGGAGAACTGGGGCGCGGCCGAGACCTTCTACCAGCTGGTGCGCGGCCTCGCCGGCCCGCACATGCCCCCACCCGGAAGCGCCCGCCCCGCGCGCAAGCTCGGCGAACCGGCCCGCTGCAACATTCTGGGGCCGACGGCGCTCGGCTTCCGCCATCGCGACGATGTCCGCGCCGTCAAGGAGCTGCTGGCGCGGCTCGGCGTCGGGGTGAACGTCGTCGCGCCCTGGCAGGCCGGCGCCGCCGACATCGCCCGGCTAGGCCAGGCCGACTTCAACGTCGTGCTCTATCCCGAGATCGCGGGGCTCGCCGCCCAATGGCTGAAGCGGGCCTTCGGCCAGCCGACCATCGCCAGCGTGCCGATCGGCGTCGGTGCCACGCGCGACTTCGTCACGGAGGTGGCCCGGCTCGCCGGGGTCGACCCCGCCCCGGTCCTGGCCGACGAGACCTCGCGCCTGCCCTGGTATTCGCGCTCGGTCGATTCGACCTATCTCACCGGCAAGCGCGTCTTCATCTTCGGCGACGCGACCCATGCCGTCGCCGCCGCCCGCATCGCCAGCGAGGAGCTGGGCTTCAGGGTCGTCGGCCTCGGCACCTATTCCCGCGAGCAGGCCCGCGACATGCGCGAGGCCGCCGCCCGGCTCGGGCTCGAGGCTCTGATCACCGACGATTACCTCGAAGTCGAAGCCGCCTGCGCCGAGTTGCAACCCGAGCTCGTGCTCGGCACGCAGATGGAGCGCCACATCGCCAAGCGCCTCGGCATCCCCTGCGCGGTGATCTCGGCGCCGGTCCATGTCCAGGACTTCCCTGCGCGCTACTCGCCGCAGATGGGCTTCGAGGGTGCCAATGTCATCTTCGACTCCTGGGTCCATCCGCTGATGATGGGCCTCGAGGAACACCTGCTCGGCATGTTCCGCGACGATTTCGAGTTCAACGACGGCGCCGGCTCCTCGCATCTCGGCACCCCTGTCATTCCGGGGCTTCGCGAAGCGAAGAACCCGGAACCCACGACCGTGCACGCCGCTGCCAGCGGTCCGGTCGATCGGGCTCACCCCGTCGTGGCTTCCGGGTTCGGCCCTGACGGGCCGCCCCGGAATGACGGCGAGAAAGCCGACAGGCCGATCGTCCTCAGCTGGGCGCCGGACGCCGAACTCGAACTCAAGAAGATCCCGTTCTTCGTGCGCGGCAAGGCGCGGCGCAACACCGAAAAATTCGCAGGCGAACGCGGGATCAGCCCGATCACGGTGGAGACACTCTACGATGCCAAAGCCCATTTCGGCCGCTGATTTCGTCCCCACCCTGCTGGCGATGGTCATGATCGACCGGCGCCGCGCCTTGATGGGCGACGGTGCCATCGCCCCCGACGCCCCGCGCGCGACGGAGCAGGCCTCGGCCCACCGGCCGGGCCCCGCGGAGCGTCAGGCCCGCGAGCGAAGCGGCGAGCATTCCAGCGAGGCCCGGGCATGACCGTCCTGTTCCAGCATCCCGGCCTCAAGGCCGACTACCGCGCCAAGACCCCACCGCCTCCGGGCGAGGACGGCGAAGGCTCGGTCCAGGTCCAGATGGACCAGCTGATGGCCTGCGAGAGCGCCAAGGTCTTCGCCGTCTACGGCAAGGGCGGCATCGGCAAGTCGACGACCTCGTCCAACCTCTCCGTCGCCTTCTCCCGCATGGGCAAGCGCGTGCTGCAGATCGGCTGCGACCCCAAGCACGATTCCACCTTCACCTTGACCAAGAAGCTGATGCCGACGGTCATCGATGTGCTCGAGACGGTGAACTTCCATTCGGAGGAGCTGCGCGTCGAGGATTTCTGCTTCGAGGGCTACAACGGCGTCATGTGCATCGAGGCCGGCGGGCCGCCGGCCGGCACCGGGTGCGGCGGCTATGTCGTCGGCCAGACGGTGAAGCTGCTCAAGGAGCACCATCTGCTCGAGGACACCGACGTGGTGATCTTCGACGTGCTCGGCGACGTCGTCTGCGGCGGTTTCGCGGCGCCCCTCCAGCATGCCGAGCGGGCCGTCATCGTCACCGCCAACGATTTCGACTCGATCTTCGCGATGAACCGCATCGTCGCCGCCATCAAGGCGAAGTCGAAGAACTACGAGGTCCGCGTTGGTGGCGTCATCGCCAACCGCTCCGCCGGCACGGACGAGATCGACCGCTTCAACGCCGCCACGGGCCTGAAGCGCCTCGCCCATTTCCCCGATCTCGACGCCATCCGCCGCTCGCGGCTGAAGAAGGCGACGCTGTTCGAGATGGGCGATGCGCCCGAGGTCCTCGCGGTCCAGCGCGAATACATGAACCTCGCCGAGCAGCTCTGGGCCGGCGGGCCGGCGCTCGACGCCCGCCCGATGAAGGATCGCGAGATCTTCGATTTCCTGGGGTACGAGTGATGGCGGACGCCAATTACATCCAGCGCCGCGGCGAGCTGCAGACCTATTTCGACCGCACCGCGGTCGAGGCCTGGGCCCGGCTGACCACGGATGCGCCCGTCAGCGGCATCCGCGCCACGGTCCGCGCCGGCCGCGAGGCCATGCGCAACAAGCTTCTCGCCTGGCTGCCCGACGACATCCGCGGCGCCCGCATCCTCGACGCCGGCTGCGGCACCGGGGCGCTCGCCGTCGAATGCGCCCTGCGCGGCGCCCATGTCACCGCCATCGACCTCTCGCCCACCCTCGTCGCGCTCGCGCAGGACCGCTGCCCGCGCAAGCTCTGCGGCGGCTCGATCAGCTTCCGCACCGGCGACATGCTCGATCCCGCGCTCGGCCGCTTCGACCATGTCGTCGCGATGGACTCGCTGATCCACTACAAGGCCGCGGACATCGTCGGCGCCCTGTCGCGCCTGGCCGAGCGCACGGCCGGCTCGATGCTGGTCACCCACGCGCCGCGCACGCCGGCGCTGACGCTGATGCACTGGGCCGGCCTCGCCTTCCCCCGGGCGGACCGGGCGCCCGCGATCGAGCCCGTCAGCTCTGGCACCCTCGCGCGGGCCATCGCCGGCGAGCGCAGCCTCTCTCCCTGGCGGATCGGCCGCAGCGAGCGGGTGTCCAGCGCCTTCTACAAATCCCAGGCCCTGGAGCTCGTCGCCCGATGAACCCGGTCTCGGCCGCCTTCGTGAAGGGTCTGACGCGGATCGCTCCGCGCTGGCTACCCTTTGCGGACGCGGCCTCGCCGGAACTGCCGCTGGGCCGGATCCTGCGGCTGTCGCTCTTCCAGATCGCGGTCGGGATGGCCACCGTCCTGCTGGTCGGCACCCTCAACCGGGTGATGATCGTCGAGCTGAACGTCTCCGCGACGCTGGTCGCGGCGATGGTCTGCCTGCCTTTCCTCTTCGCGCCGCTGCGCGCACTCATCGGCCATCGCTCGGACATGCACCGCTCGGTGCTGGGCTGGCGCCGCGTGCCCTATATCTGGTTCGGCTCGCTGCTGCAGTTCGGCGGGCTCGCGATCATGCCCTTCGCGCTGCTCGTTCTCTCGGGAGACGGCGTCGGCCCGGTGCTCTACGGCCAGATCGGCGCCGCGCTCGCCTTCCTGCTCGTGGGAGCCGGCCTCCACACGACGCAGACCGCCGGGCTGGCGCTGGCCACGGACCTCGCCACGCCCGCGACGCGCGCCCGCGTCGTCGCCCTGCTTTATGTCGCCCTGCTCGTCGGCATGGTCGCGAGTGGGCTGGTCTTCGCCTGGCTGCTGGCCGATTTCTCGCCCCTGCGCCTGATCCAAGTGGTGCAGGGTGCCGCCGTCGTCACCATGGTGCTGAACGTCGTCGCGCTCTGGAAACAGGAAGCCCGCAACCCGACCTTGACGCGCTTCGACCGCGAGCGCCCGGCCTTCGCCGCCATGCTGCAGGGCTTCCTCGCGCGGCCGGGCGCGACGCGCTTTCTCGTGGCGGTCGCGCTCGGCACCGCCGCCTTCAACATGCAAGACGTGATCCTCGAGCCCTACGGCGCCCAGGTGCTGAAACTGAGCGTCAGCGGCACGACGATCCTGACCGCCCTTCTCGCCACAGGCTCGCTGGCCGCCTTCGCGCTGGCGGCGCGTGCCCTGAATGCGGGCGTCGATCCGCACCGCCTCGCCGCGCTGGGTCTGGTCTGCGGCCTCGTCGCCTTCCCCTGCGTGATCTTCGCCGGTGCCATCGAGGCGCCGGGCCTGTTCCGCTTCGGCACGGGGCTGATCGGCTTCGGCGGCGGCCTCTTCGCCGTCGGCACCCTGACCATCGCCATGGAGCTCGACGACGGCCCTCAGGCCGGGCTCGCCGTCGGCATCTGGGGTGCCGCCCAGGCAACCGCCGCAGGGCTTGCCATCGCGCTCGGCGGCGCCATCCGGGACGGTTTCGCGGCGCTCGCGAGCAGCGGCACGCTGGGACCGGGCCTGGCCGAGCCGGCGGCCGCCTATCACGCCGTCTATCACATCGAGGTCGCGCTGCTCTTCGCCACGCTGGTCGCCATCGGCCCGCTGGTGCGAAGCGCTGCCGTCGCACGGCCTCTCCCCGCGACACGGTTCGGCCTGGCGGAGTTTCCAGGATGACCGCGACCCGAACGAAGACCCTGCAAGGAGGGCTCTCTGATGCGTGAGATCATGGGATATATCGACGTCGCCCAGGTCACGATCTGGCTGTTCTGGATCTTCTTCGCCGGGCTCGTGGTCTATCTGCGCCGCGAGGACCGGCGCGAGGGCTACCCGCTCGAATCCGACACCCATCCCGGCAAGTTCCTGCCGCCGAGCCTGGTCTTCTTCCCGGCGCCCAAGACCTTCCACCTCTCCAACGGCACCACCGTCCAGGCACCGAACGGTCGCCCCGACGGCCGGGTGCTGGCGGCGCGGCCGACGGCGAAATTCCCCGGCGCGCCGCTGGCCCCCACCGGCGCCAATCCGATGCTGGACTCGATCGGCCCCGGCTCCTGGGCGGAGCGGGTCGACGCGCCGGAGATGAGCTACGACAACCACATCAAGATCCTGCCCGTTCGCGTCGCCACCGGCTACGCGGTCTCGGCCGAGGAAGATCCCCGCGGCTACGACGTCATCGGCGCGGACATGAAGGTGGCCGGCAAGATCGTCGATCTCTGGGTCGACCGCTCGGAGGCGCTGCTGCGCTATTTCGAGGTCGCCCTCCCGAACGGACGCAACGTGTTGCTGCCGGTGACCTTCTCCGACATCAAGCGCGGCGTGAAGCCGGGCGTCGGGCGGATCAAGGTCGAGGCGCTGCTGGCGAGCCAGTTCGCCGATGTGCCGGCGCTCCGCAAGCCCGACTCCGTGACCCGGCTCGAGGAGGAAAAGATCTGCGCCTATTACGGCGCCGGCACCCTCTATGCGACGCCGCACCGTGCGGAGCCGCTGCTATGAGCCAGGACGATTTCGCCTTCGAGCCGGTCCCCGGCCTGCCTGCCCTGCCCCCGGAGGGCGAGACCATCCTCTGGCAAGGGGGGCCCGACTGGCGGGGCCTCGCCTGGCGCGCCTTCCATCTGCGCGAGGTCACCTGCTATTTCGGCGCCCTCGTCGCGGCACAGCCGGTGCTGGCCCTGGTTCAGGGCACGCCGCTCGCGGCCACGCTGCTGCCGATGACCTGGCTGACGCTCGCCGGCAGCATCGCCGCCGGCCTCCTCGCAGGGCTCGCCTTCCTCGCGGCGCGCGGCACGGTCTACACCATCACCAGCCGGCGCCTCGTGCTCCGCTTCGGCATCGCCCTGCCGATGACGATCAACCTGCCCTTCGCGCTCGTCGCGCAGGCGGGGCTGAAGCTGCGTCGCGGCGGCAGCGGCGACATTCCGGTCGGCCTCGTGCCGGGCGAGCGCATTTCCTACATCGTGCTCTGGCCCCATGCCCGGCCCTGGCGGCTCGCCCGTCCGGAACCGATGCTGCGCGAATTGCCCGAGGCCGAGCGCGCCGCCGGCATCCTCGCCCGCGCGCTCGCCACCCATGCCGGCAGCGCGGTCTCCCTGCCCCAGCCCGCGACCGCCGCCAATGATGCGCGCCTGCCGCAGGGCATGGCCGCCGCGAGCTGAGGAGGCGGCGATGAGCGACACGGCCCTTCCCCCACCCGCCTCGGCCAGCCTGTCGCCGCCGCGCTGGGCTCTGGTCGGCATGGCGGTGCTCGCTGTCGCGACGATCGCCATCGCCGGCCTCGCGCGCCAGACCGGCATCGGCGCCACCGGGATCCCCGACAGCCCGACCATTGCCATGGCCGATCTGCGCTTCGAGGACCGGGAGGACGGTTCGGTCCTCGTCCGCGACGGCGCCGGCCGGGAACTCGAGACCATCGCCGTCGGCGCCGACGGCTTCATCCGCGGCACGATGCGAAGCCTGGCGCGCCAGCGCAAACAGGCCGGCCTGCCGCGGGACCTGCCCTTTCGTCTGGAACGCCGCGAGAACGGTCGGCTCAGCCTGAGCGATCCCGCCACCGGCGGACGCATCGAGCTCGACGCCTTCGGCCCCGGCAACGCCGCCACCTTCGCGCGCTTCCTGTCCTCCCGGGAGAACCGCCCATGACCGATTTCACGTTGACGGACAGAACCATGGCCGAGCCGAAGCAGTTCGACGTCGGCTGTACCATCGAGGTGTCCCATACCTTCGAGAGCCTGCACGCCCATGTGACGCTCGACGGCGACATCAAGATCCGCCCCGGCGACGAAGTCATCGTCCATGGCGAGCCGATCAAGGTCCCTTACGGCGAGGTCCAGACCTTCCGCCGCATCGCGACGGTGAAGCGCGCCGGCTGGCTCGAGCAGCTCTGGACCAAGATCTCCGGACGCGCCGAATTCATGGAGCTTCTCGAATTCAGCTTCTCGGAAAGGAGCAAGCTATGACTGCCGCAACCTTCCCGGCCGGCGCCATGCGCGAGGCCCCCAACGAAGCCACCCGCATGGCCCAGCAGGACACGATGCTGACGCCGCGCTTCTACACCACCGATTTCGACGAGCTCGACAAGATCGACGTCACGCCGGTGCGGGCCGAATGGGACGTGCTGATCGCCGAGATGAAGAGCGACCCCAACAAGGGCCACTTCACCCGCAACGCCGACTGGAAGCTGGAGCTCGAGAAGATCCCCGAGCCGCTGCGCAAGGAGTTCATCGACTTCCTCGTGTCGTCGCTGACGGCCGAGTTCTCCGGCTGCGTCCTCTATGCAGAGATGCGCAAGCGCGGCACCAATCCCGACATCTGCGAGCTGTTCAAATACATGAGCCGCGACGAGGCCCGCCATGCCGGCTTCATCAACGACGCGCTCAAGGAGTTCAGCATCGGCGTCGATCTCGGATTCCTGACGAAGGCCAAGAAATACACCTTCTTCAAGCCGAAATTCATCTTCTACGCGACCTATCTCTCCGAGAAGATCGGCTACGCCCGCTACATCACCATCTTCCGGCACCTCGAGCGCCATCCCGACAAGTGCTTCCACCCGATCTTCCGGTGGTTCCGGGAGTGGTGCAACGACGAGTTCCGCCATGGCGAGGCCTTCTCGCTGCTGATGCGGGCCAACCCGCATCTGCTGACCGGCGGCAACAAGCTCTGGGTGCGCTTCTTCCTGCTCGCCGTTTACGCGACGATGTATGTGCGCGACCATGTCCGGCCGGAGTTCCACAAGGCGCTCGACATCGACCCGACGGAGTATGATTTCGAGGTCTACCGCATCACCTCGGAAATCTCCCGCCAGGTCTTCCCGGTCGTCCTCGACACGGACAACCCGAAGTTCCGCGCCGGGCTGGAACGCGTTCGCATCCTCGCCGGCAAGATCGCCGAATCGTCCGAACAGGGTGGTTTGGCCGCGCAGATCCGGATGCGCGCCTATCAGGCCCAGGTCGGCTATGCGCTGCTGAAACTCTATATGCTGCCGACCATCAAGAACGAGATCCCGCTCACCAGCCGGCTGCAGCCGGCCTATTGAAGGGAGCCTTCGTCTTGGTCACCTATGGGCTGCCGATCGTCGCGACCTTGATCGCCTGGTGGTTCTCCACCGGGGCGATCCTCTATCTCGACGGGCTGCCGAAGGCGACCTTCCGCTGGAGCCTGGCGGGCGCCACGCTCGCTTTGCTTGCTGCCTTCTGGGGACTGGCCGCCACCGCCGGCGACACCAGCGTCGCCGGCGCCTATCTCGCCGTGTTCAGCGCCCTCGTCGTCTGGGGCTGGAACGAGCTCGCCTTCCTGCTCGGCTATGTCGCGGGGCCGAACCGCGCACCCTGCGACCCTGCGCTGCGGGGGCGCGCGCGTTTCGCCGCCGCGACCCGGGCGATCCTGCATCACGAGCTCGCCTTGCTCGCCTCCCTGGCACTGGTCGCGCTGCTCACAGCCGGCGGCGCCAACCGCTTCGGGCTCGCCACCTTCGCCCTGCTTTTCGCCATGCGGCTCTCGACCAAGCTCAACATCTTCCTCGGCGTGCCCAATACGACGGTCGAGTTTCTGCCCGACCACCTCGCCTATCTGAAGAGCCATTTTCGCCAGCGCGCGATGAACCTGCTGTTCCCGCTCTCGGTCACGGCCGCGACGCTGCTCAGCGCCTGGCTCGTCCACAGCGTCGTGCGCGCGAACGACCCTTTCTTGGTCACCGGCTTCGTTCTGCTGGCGACCTTCGCCGTGCTCGGCGTGATCGAGCACTGGTTCCTGGTGCTGCCGCTTCCGGTGGCCGATCTCTGGGCCTGGGGCCTGCGCTCGCGCGAAACCGCGGGCGCCGAACACCCGGCTGCCGGCGCCCGGCCTGTCCTGCCCCCCGCCACCGGCCTCGCGACTCCGCGCGCCGTTCCCCCGCCAACCCTCGTCGCATAGCGCGACAGCGCGCATCTGGAGGCCGCCGATGGATTACGAGATGTTCTTCCGCCAGGAACTCGACGGGCTCCACAAGGAAGGCCGGTACCGCGTCTTCGCCGATCTGGAGCGCAAGGCCGGGCAGTTTCCCCGCGCCACTTTCCATGGCACGGAGGGACCGCGCGACGTCACGGTCTGGTGCTCCAACGATTATCTCGGCATGGGCCAGAACCCCGACGTGCTCGCTGCGATGCATGGCGCGATCGACGGCTGCGGCGCCGGCGCCGGCGGCACGCGCAACATCAGCGGCACCAACCACTACCATGTGCTGCTCGAGCGCGAGCTCGCCGAGCTGCACGGCAAGGAAGCCGCGCTCCTGTTCAACTCCGGCTACATGTCGAACTGGGCCTCGCTCTCGACCCTGGCCTCCCGGATCCCGGGCTGCGTCGTCGTCACCGACGCGCTCAACCACGCCTCGATGATCGAGGGCATCCGCCATTCGCGGGCCGACAAGGTCGTCTTCGCCCATAACGATCCCGACGATCTGCGCCGCAAGCTCCAGGCCATCGATCCGCGCCGGCCGAAACTGCTCGCCTTCGAATCCGTCTACTCGATGGATGGCGACATCGCCCCGATCGCGGCGTTCTGCGATCTCGCCGAGGAATTCGGCGCCATGACCTATATCGACGAGGTCCATGCGGTCGGCCTCTACGGGCCGCGCGGCGGCGGCGTCACCGAGCGCGAGGGCCTGAGCCACCGGCTCGACGTGATCGAGGGCACGCTGGCCAAGGGCTTCGGCATCATGGGCGGATACATCGCCGCCAGCGCCGCGACCTGCGATTTCATCCGCAGCTTCGCCTCGGGCTTCATCTTCTCGACCTCGCTGCCGCCGGCGCTCGCCGCCGGGGCGCTCGCCTCGGTGCGTCACCTCAAGGCGAGCCAGACCGAGCGCGCCGGCCAGCAGGATCGCGTCGCCGCCGTGCGGGCCCGGCTCGACGCCGCCGGCATCCCGCACATGCCGAACCCCAGCCACATCGTCCCGGTGATGGTCGGCGATCCCGTGCTGTGCAAGCGCATCAGTGACGAGCTGCTCGAGCGCTTCGACATCTACGTCCAGCCGATCAACTACCCGACTGTGCCGCGCGGCACCGAGCGGCTGCGGATCACGCCGTCGCCGCTGCACGCCGACGCCGACATCGAGGCGCTGGTCGGCGCGCTGGCGGCGATCTGGGGCCAGGTGGGGCTGCGCCGCGCCGCCTGAAACGGATCTCCCGCTGCGGACACGACAAGGCCGGGCCCAGCGCCCGGCCTTTTCCGTTGGGAAGGTCCCCTTCGGCGTCCTGCGCAGGCTGCAAGCAACCCTCGGCCGACGCCCTGGCGGCATGAAAAAGGGAGGCCGTCGCCGGCCTCCCAGGGATCGTCCGCTCGTTCGCGGTCGAGGATCGCGCGGCGTGCTCAGGGCCGCGCGGGGGGAACCGGCGTCGCCGGCCACATCGTCGGATCGCTCGGGGCGAATTTGTGCTTGATCGCCCATTCGTACCAGTTGTCGACCGCCGTGCCGCTGAGCAGGATGCCGATGCCGCCGGTCAGCGTGCAGAGCACCGCGAACCACCAGGCCCAGCGATGGATCGACTCCATCGTGGCGTTGAAGCCCATCGTCCAGCGCCAGAACAGGGCGGCGCGCTCCGAGGCCGTGCCGCGGTCGACGATCTGCTCGATCTCGCGGTCGCCGCCATAGCGCGAGACCGCCAGGATCGTCGCGCCATGCATCGCGAAGAGCAGCGCCGAACCGTAGAGGAAGGCGATCGAGAGCGCGTGGAAGGGATTGTAGAAGAGGTTGCCGTAGCGCAGCGAGAAATTCTGCGTCCAGTCGAGATGCGGGAAGATGCCGAAGGGTACCGCCTCGCTCCAGCTCCCCATCAGCAGCGGCCGGATGAAGCCGAGCACGAGATAGAGCCAGATCGCCGAGGCGAAGGCCCATGCGACATGCGTTCCCATGCCGAGCGCCCGCGCCCGGTTATAGGTTCGCACCCACCAGAGCAGAATGGAGGTCGTCAGGAAGAAGCCGGCGAGCAGCCACCAGCCGCCCTCCTTCAGCGGCGGCAGGATGGTCAGCCCGTGCTGCGGCAGCGGCGGCGCGAGCTGGAGCCAGAACAGCTCGCGCACGAAGCGGATCGGATCCCAGTTCACCGAGGCCAGCATGTTGAGCCCGATGATCTCGAAGGCGATGATGCCGCAGACGATCGAGGTGACGCCGGTCCAGCCCAGATAGATCGGGCCGACCTGCGCGTCGCCGATCATGCCGAATAGATGCACGACGCGGGTCGCCGTCCCGCGGCGGGACCCACGGCTCGGGATCGGCACGCCGAGATCCGGTGCGCCATGGATCTGAACCCGGGTGAAGATGTTCTGGTAGGTGGCCATCGCCTTGATCCTTGAAGAACCGGGATGAGGAGGCCGCGGCGCGCCGCGGCCAGGCGTCGTGAGGCGGGTTCAGCGCCAGATCGAGAAGTGGCGCGACAGGTCCCACCATTCGGCCCAGCCCTCGCTCCAGTAGGGCCCGCTGATGACGATGCAGACCGCGCTCCAGAAGGAGGCCGAGACCGCCAGGAAGAGACCGAGACGGTGGATGCCGAGCGTGCCGATCGAATAGCCGATCGTGTCGCGGAAGAAGCTGTTCTCGTGCTCCGGCGTCTTCACCGGCTCGCCGCGCTTGGGATTCGTGGCCGAGAGGATCAGGCCGCCATGCAGCGACAGCGCCAGCGCGCTGGTGAAGAAGAAGCTCACCGCGATCATATGCGCCGGGTTGTAGTGGAACTGGAGATACTGGTACCCGACATTCGAGACCCATTCGAGATGGCTGAAGATCCCGTAGGGAAAGCCATAGGCCCAGGAGCCGAGCAGGAAGGGCCGGATGATCACCAGCGTCACATAGGCCAGGATCGCGAAGCCGAAGGCCACGGGCACGTGATAGCCCATGCCGAGCTTGCGGCAGATTTCGACCTCGCGCAGCGCCCAGGAGACGAAGGAGCCGGTCGCGCAGATCGTGATGATCTGCCAGAGCCCGCCTTCCTTGAGCGGCGCGAAGCGTAGCCCGTATTCCGGCGAGGGCGGGTTGATCGAGATCAGCCAGGGGTTCCAGGTCGGCCCGATCGCCGCGCCGTAGAACACCAGCGCCGTGCCCAGCGCCGCGAAGAACACCGTCGCGACGCCGAAAAAGCCGACATAGAAGGGGCCGACCCAGAAGTCGAAGAGATCGCCTCCGATCAGCGTGCCGCCTCTGACGCGGTATTTGCGTTCGAAATTGAGCAGAGCCATCGTCGCATCCCTCCGCGGGCGCCGGCATTCAGGGCCGCGCCTCGTCTGAACGGTGTGGTCCCGGCAGGGGCCGGTCGGAGCGGCAGACGGGACCGGGACGAATCCCGTACCCCGTCCACCAGTGTCGTCAGCCGATCCGCGAGATCGTCACATCCGAGGTCGGAGCCTCGATCTGCAGAACGGCGGCGGCCTTCCGCGGGCCTTCGATCCAGTTGAACCTGTTCGTAGAGAGCAGGATGAAGTGGATCAGGATCGCGAGCCCGAAGAGGAAGGTGAACAGCGCGATCAGCGTGCGACGCGGATCGAACAGCAGCCAGATTTTCCACATGGTTCCGCTCCTTTCTTATGAAATCAGCGAAACGGCGGTGGTCAGGGCCGTCTTCACGCCTTCATCGAGGGACGCATATCCGTTGGGTCCGGGCAGCCAGGGCCGCCATGACCAGACCAGGAAATGCGCGATCACGGCGATGACCGTGAAGGCGATGAAGCTCGTGATGAAGAAGCCGTGGAATTCCTTGGCTTCCGCTTCGGTCAACCCTGACAGTGAGTCTCTCTCTGTCATGATCTTCTCTCCTTTGGCCTTGCGGCCGTTACCGCACGAAGCCGTGCGGCTGGCTGCCGGGCTTCGACCCCCGGCAGTTCCTTCCGCCCGAAACCCGGGCGAAAGCGCGTGCCCCCTCGCGTCCTGGCCTCAGCCCATGAACATGAAGGGAATGGTGGCGTTGGCCTGGGCGCGCGCCTCGGCGACCAGCGAAATCCGGGGGCCGGCGGGAGCGGGGCGCAGCACCCTCTGCGCCAGCGCGGCGGCGAGGAAGAAGGGCATCGACAGGGTGGTCAGGCGCCGGCACATGCGCCGGTCGGAGGCCAGCGACTTCACCCGGCGCAGATGATCCTGCTCCGAATGGCGCGCGGTGAACTGCATGGTCATGCGTCTCTCCTCCCCTCGGGAACGGTTCTGCTGCGGCCGTCTCGCCGTCGATGCTGGCTCGGTGCGCTCATGCGAAGGCTCCTTCGCGACTGGCGACACGATCGAGATGGTCGGCCTGGACGCGGGCGGCGCCGGCCTGCCGGGCGCGGGCCTCGGCGGCATCGCGCAGGCGCTTGGCGGCGGAGATCCGCACCAGCACCGGCTGCCGCTCCAGGCAGTCCTCGAGCAGGGCTTTGGCCTCTTCCGACCAGGGCAGCTCGCGGTGCAGGCGCGCGGGCGTCGCCTCGACGGCGTCCATCTGCGTGCCCAGCGGCAGGATGTGGAAGAGCGCGTCGAACAGCGCGTTGCAGACCTCCTGGACCAGGTAGGTCGCGCCCGCATAGCCCATGAACGGCGTGCCGGTGTGCCGGCGGATCACCGCGCCGGGGAAGGAGGCGGGAATGTAGATCCCGCGCCCGCCGGCCTCGGCCATGTACATGCGCTCGTTGAACGAGCCGAACAGCACGAGCGGCGGCTTCTCCTTGAGCGAGGCGCGCACCGCGTCGTTGTCGGATTTCTGGCCCGCGCAGCGCGAGGCCGAGAAGGTGCAGGGCAGCCCCATCTCGGTCTCGAGGAAGTGGCGGATTCCGCGCGCATAGGTCTCGTTGGCGACGATGGCGAAGGAAGCCGTGCCGAAGAAGTCCTGCGTCACCGAGCGCCAGAGGTCCCAGAGCGGCTTGATCGTCGTGTGCTTCTCGCGCTCGATGAAGGGCTCGGGGTCGAGCCCGAGCAGCTCGCCCAGCGAGCGCAGGAAGGCGGTGGTCGAATGCAGCCCGATCGGCGCCTGCAGATAGGGCCGCTCGAGCGCCTCGCAGAGCAGCCGGCCATATTCGCGATAGAGGCAGACATTGACCTCGGCATCGGCCAGGCGCTGCACCTGCGCGAGATGCGAGCCGAGCGGGAAGGTCATGTGGACCTCGGCGCCGATGCCCTCGATCAGGCGGCGCACCTCGGCGAGGTCGGAGGGCATGTTGAACATGCCATAGGCCGGGCCGATGATGTTGACCTTGGGCTTCGCGCCCTCCTTGCGGGGCTTGGCCTTGGGAACGATGCCGCGCTTGGCGCCGTATTCGCCCCAGAGCCAGAACAGCGCGCGGTCGGCGCATTGCCACTGGTCCTCGTCGATCGTGCGCGGCAGGAAGCGCTGGATGTTGGTGCCTTCCGGCGTCACGCCGCCGCCGATCATCTCGGCGATCGAGCCGGTGACGACCACGCTCGGCAGATGCGGATCGAGCACCGCATTGGCGCGCTTCATTGCGCCTTCCGTGCCGTGCTGGCCGAGTTCCTCTTCGCCGAGACCGGTCGTAACGATCGGCAGTTCGTGCGGCGGCAGCGCGTCGGTGTAATGCAGCACCGAGGTCACCGGCAGGTTCTCGCAGCCGACCGGGCCGTCGATGACGACCTGCAGGCCCTTGATGGCGCAGAAGACGTAGACCGCGCCCCAATAGCCCCCGGCCCTGTCGTGATCCTGGATCAGCATCACGGAATCTCCTCGGCCGCCGCCTTCGCCTTGGCGGCGCGGCGGGCGAACTTCTCGCGGAAATCGGGATGCAGCTGCGGCGTGTCCTGCCAGGTGCCGGCGGTGTCGCCCTCGCCGACCCCGGCGAAGAAGGCCTTCATCGCGTCCATGCGGCCCTTGTTGCCGATGGCCGCGTTGACGACCTGGGCGAGCGAACCCGCGCCGGCGGGCCCGAAGAGCGGCCGCGCCGAGATCAGGTTGGTGAAGTAGAGCGAGGGGATGCCGAGCTGCTTGGCCTTCTGCACAACCGGCGTGGTGCCGATCGCGAGGTCCGGCTGGAACTCGGCCATCGCCGCCAGATCCTGCTCGAGCGTCGCACGGAAATTGACCATCACGCCGCGTGCCGCCAGCCACTCGCGGTCGGGCTCCGACCAGGGCGTGCGCGGGCAGGCGGTGCCGACATAGCGCAGATCGGCGCCGCTCTCGACGAGCAGCCGCGCCACCAGAAGCTCCGACCCCTCATAGCCCGAGAGCGTGATCCGGCCGCTGATCGGCATCGCCGAGAGCGCGCCACGGATCGCCGGGACGAGCCGGTTCTGCGCCGCCTCGACCAGGGGCTTGGCCACGCCGCAGGCCGCGCCGATCGCCGAAAGCCAGGCGACCGTGCCCTCGACGCCGACCGGGCCGGAGCCGACGATGCTGCGCCCCGCCGCTTCGAACTCGCGGATGGAAGCCGTGTAGAAGGGGTGGATCGCCGCGACGACCGCGCAGTCGAGCGCGGCATAGAGCTCGCGCCACTCCCGCGTCGGCACGACCGGGCCGGCCGCCAGCCCCAGCGGCTCCAGCATCATGCCGATGCCGACGGGGTCGGCCGGAAACATCTCGCCGAGCAGGGTCACCGTCGGGCGCTCCTCGCGCCCGGCGCGCGGCGCCTGGACCGGGCCGGCCTCGGCCTCCTTGCGAGCATAAGCCAGCATGGCGCCCGCCAGCACGTCCTTGGCCTCGGCATGGGTCGGCACGCCGAAGCCCGGCACGTCGATCCCGATGATGCGGACGCCGTTGATCTCCTTGGGCAGGAGCCGCAGCGGCACGCCCGAGGCCGAGGGCACGCAGAGATTCGTGACGACGATGGTGTCGTAGAGCGCGGGATCGGCCAGCAGGAACACCGCCTCGCGGATGTCCTCGAACAGCTTGCCCGTGACCAGCGTCTCGGAGTTAAACGGCACATAGCCGACCGAGCGCCGCGCGCCGTAGAAATGCGAGGTGAAGGTCAGCCCGTAGACGCAGCAGGCCGAGCCCGACAGCACCGTCGCGGTGCGCCGCATGCGCAGGCCCACACGCAACGAACCGAAGGCCGGGCACATGCTCTGCGGCTTGTCGTGCGGCCCGACCGGATAATCCTTCGCGAAGCGCTCCAGCATTTCGGCGTTGCCGGCCGCGGTGGCGGCGCTGCGCATCGCCTCCTGGCCGGAATGGCAGCCCAGCCCGTCGCCTGTCGTCGCCGCCGCGTTGATCGCGGGGGCGGAGGCGGCGTCGGGCAGGGGCTGATGCACGGTCATGATGCGCCTCAGACCTGGTCGTAGACGACTTCGAGGGTCGCCTTCTTGAGGGCGGAGGGGCCGCACATGTCTTCCAGCGTGGCGGGAACCAGCACGACGTCGCGGCCGGTGCTTTCGCTGGAGAACAGGCCCAGCAGCGCGTCCTGCGTCAGCGGCGCCGGCCGCACCGGCGGCGCCTCGGAGACGTTCAGTCCCAGTTCCTCGAACAGCGGCGCCCAGACATCGCCCGGCCGGCCGATGATCTCGTAATTGGCGCTCTTCTTGCGGATGTCATCATGGGCGGGGATGGCGGCGAGCACCGGAATCCCGACCTTGTCGCAGAAGGCCTGGGCCTCGCCGGTACCGTCATCCTTGTTGATGACCATGCCAGCGACGCCGACATTGCCGCCGAGCTTGCGGAAATACTCCACCGCCGAGCAGACATTGTTGGCGACGTAGAGGCTCTGCAGATCGTTGGAGCCGACGACGATGACCTTCTGGCACATGTCGCGGGCGATCGGCAGGCCGAAGCCGCCGCAGACCACGTCGCCGAGGAAGTCGAGCAACACGAAGTCGAAGCCCCAGTCGTGGAAGCCGAGCTTCTCCAGCAGTTCGAAGCCGTGGATGATGCCTCGCCCGCCGCAGCCGCGGCCGACCTCCGGCCCGCCGAGCTCCATCGCGTAGACGCCGTCGCGCTTGAAGCAGACATCGCCGATCTTCACCTCCTCGCCCGCCGCCTTCTTGCGCGAGGAGGTCTCGATGATCGTCGGGCAGGCCTTGCCGCCGAAGAGCAGCGAGGTGGTGTCGGATTTCGGATCGCAGCCGATCAGCAGGACCTTCTTGCCCTGCTGGGCCATCATGTAGCTGAGATTGGCCAGGGTGAACGACTTGCCGATGCCGCCCTTGCCGTAGATCGCGATGATCTGCGTGTCCTTGGTCGGGCCGGTCGTGACGACCGCGTCCTGCGGCTGGGCGGCCTCGTCGCGCAGGCGGGCGGCCATGGCGGCGGCGGGCGACGGGACGGGATTTCGGATCTGGATGTTCACGAGCAGGCACTCCAGTCCAGGATCATCTTGAGGCAGGACGGATCGCTGAAAGCGGTGCGATAGGCGGCCGGCGCATCGTTCGCCGGGGCGCTGTGGGTGATGAGCCCGTCCAGCGAGAGCCGTCCGTCGGCAATCAGCGTCATGACGATGTCGAGGTCGGTCTGGCGCCATTCGGCGGCGACGCGCAGCCGCGCCTCGCGCATGAAGGCGGGCGGGAAGGAAAAGGCGATCGGCTGGTCGTAGAAGCCCGCCAGCACGATCTCGCCCTGCGGCGCCAGCCTTGCGATCAGCGTGTCCAGCAGCGAGGCGTCGCCGCTGACGTCGCAGATCACGCGATAGTCCTTGCGGGCATCCGCCTCGGCGGAGACGACCGTGTAGCCTTGCGCCGGCGTCGCCCGCAGCGGGTTGCTTTCCCAGACGACCGGTTGGCCGCCATGGGCGAGAACGAGCCGGGCGAGCAGCCGTCCGAGCACGCCATGGCCGATGATCAACTCGGGAAGGGTGCCGCCGGCCAGCGCATGCTGGGCCGTGGCCGCGAGCGCCAGCAGCACGCCTGACGGTCCCAGTGTCTCGGGAATGGGTACGGCCTTGGCGCCCGCCACGACGAGATGGGAGGAAGCGCCGCCGAACAGGCCGCGCGCGTCCTTGAAGCCGCGCGAGCCGGGCACGAAGACGAGCTCGCCGACGCTGCGCCCGGAGGACTGGCCCGCCTCGACGACGCGGCCGACCGATTCATAGCCCGGCACCAGCGGATAGCCCATGCCCGGAAAGGGCGGCATGCGGCCCGACCAGAGCAGGCGTTCGGTGCCGGTCGAAATGCCGCTCCAGGCGGTCGCGACGACGACATCGCCATCCGCGGGCGCAACCAGTTCCAGTTGGCTGAGAACCAGATGCTCGGGCCTTTCGACGAGGACTGCCAGCGCATGCATCGGGAGCACTTTCGAGGTCGGGGAGCCAGCCGCCTGGCCGGGCTCCGTCACCTGAGTGTCAAGCTAGCGGAACAAGGTCATGTGTCAATCTTAAATTACACATACTGTGTCAGGCGGCGCGGGCGGTCAGGCCGCCGGTCAGCAGTGGCCGCCGCGTGCGCAGCGAGCGGATGTCGCTGAAGCCGGCCTCCCGGAGGAAAACCGTCAGTTCCGCGGGGCTGCGGGCGCGGCCGCTACCCATGGCGAGCAGATAGAAGGCGAAATAGGCCTCCGCCATGCGCCGGGTCGCGGGCGAGCCCGCCATCGGTTCGGCGATCAGCAGCGTTCCGCCCGGCGCGAGGGCGGCGCGCACCCGCCGCAACAGCGCACGCACCGCCGCGTCGTCATGGTCGTGCAGCACGCGGACCAGCGTCGCGAGATCGGCGCCTCCCGGCAGCGATTCGCGGTGCATGTCGCCTCCGGCAACTTCGGCGCGCAGCGAGAGTCCCTCCGCCGCGAAGCGCAGCCGCGCCCGCTCGGCCACCGCCGGCAGGTCGAACAGCATCAGCGCCGGCGCCGCAGCCTGGGCGGCGACGCGGCAGAGGAAGGCCCCCTCCCCGCCGCCGACATCGAGGATCCGGCGATGCTGCGAGAAGTCATAGGCCGCGAGGATGTCGTCGGCGACGAAATGCTGGGACTGCGCCATCAGCGCGCTATAGGCCGCGACGTCTGCGGGAGGCGCGGCCGCCGGCCGCTCGGCCGTCGCATAGGCCCAGTAGCCCGACAGCGCGGTGGGCCCGTTCTCGCCCCGCAGCAGCGCGAGCGGGTCGGCGAGATCGTCATAGAGCAGCCGGTGATGCGCGATCATGGCGCCGACGCCGGGATTGCCGAGCAGCGCGGCCCCCAGCATGGCGAGCCCGTAGCGTCCGCCGCTGCGCCGCTCGACCAGGTCGAGCGCGGCCGCGGCGCCGAGCAGACGCTCGGTCGCGGCCTCGGTCAGCGAGAGCCGGGGTGCCAGTTCGGCGGCGCTGCGGGGCGCCTCGTTGAGGATGCGGAACAGGTCGAGCTGGATGCAGGCCTGCAGCACCTGCGCGTAGACGAAGCCGGCGCAGAGATCGAACAGCGCCTGCGACTGCCGCTGCGCGATCGGCCTGGTCAGCGGAAAAGAGGCGGCGAAGCGCTGGAAGCGCGGGCTCGCCACCAGCCGGTTGCGCCATCCCGCCAACCGGTCGGCCAGCGAGACCGGCCGGGCCGGTTCCGCGACAGGCCCGGCGGCTGGGACCAAGGCCGGGGGCACGGTCAGGCCGCGCGGCGCTGCAGGCTCTCGGGCAGGAAGCTCTTGGCCGTCAGGCCGATCAGCGTGCCGAGATCCTGCCGGCCCGGACAGTCAGGGATGGCGGCGATCGCCTCCAGCACCAGCGCATCGAGATGCGCGATCGCCGGGCCGAGCCCATGGGCCAGCGCATAGTTCGGGCGCAGATGCGCGGCATCCTGCCCGCAGGGCTTGCCCAGTTCCTGCGGCGTCGCGGCGACGTCGCGGATGTCGTCGGCGACCTGGAAGGCCTCGCCGAGCTTTTCGCCCAGACCGCGCCAGTCCTGATGCGCAACGCCCGCCGCCGCCGCGCCGGCCATGGTGGCTCCGGCAAACAGCGCCCCGGTCTTGGCCTGGTGATAGAGCGCGCAGTCGATCGCGGGTTCCGATTCCCAGGCCTGCCCGGCCACGATCCCGCCGCGGCTGCCGACGGCGCCGCCGACGACCCGCAGCACCGTGCCGAGGCTCTGCGGCCGACGGGCCGGCGCCTCGGCCAGCGTCTCGAAGGCGAGCACGATTAGCGCGTCGCCCGCCAGCACCGCCAGCGGCTCGCCATAGGCCTTGTGCAGCGAGGGCTTCCCGCGCCGCATGTCGGCATCGTCGAAACAGGGCAGGTCGTCATGGACGAGCGAGGCGCAATGCAGGAACTCGATCGCCACTGCCGCCGCACTGGCCATGGCGGGATCGGCATCCTCGCAGGCCCGCGCCACGGCCAGCGTTAGCCGCGGGCGGATGCGCGCCCCGCCGGGAAACACGGCATGGCGCATCGCCTGGGCCAGCAGCGGGGGGCAGTTCTGACGATGCCCCGCGGCCAGCGCCGCCTCGAGGGTCTGTTCGATCCGTGTCCCGGTATCCATGCGACCCTCCGAATGAGCGTTCTTTCAAACTGACATTCTATGTGTCAATAAGAGTGGACAGTTTCGCAGTGAAGTCAACGGGCACGCGGAGAGCCAGTGGACACGGGACGCATCGTCGTCATCGGCGCGGGGATCGGCGGGCTGGTCTCGGCCCTGCTGCTCGCCGCACGCGGCCTTGACGTCACCGTGGTCGACCAGGCGGCGACCCCCGGCGGCAAGATGCGCGAAGTGGCCGTCGGCGGACGCAGGCTCGATGCCGGCCCGACCGTGATGACGATGCGCTGGGTCTTCGACCGCGTCTTCACTGAGGCTGGCGCGCAGCTCGACGATCACCTCACCCTGACCCCGGCTTCGATCCTCGCCCGCCACGCCTGGAGCGAGAACGAGCGGCTCGATCTCTTCGCCGACCGCGCGGCCTCGGCCGATGCGATCGCCGCCTTTGCCGGCCCCGCCGAGGGGCGCAACTACCTCGCCTTCTGCGACCAGGCGCGCGGCCTGCACGATGCGCTGAAGGACAGCTTCATGGCACGCGAGCGGCCGAGCCTGCTCGGGCTGGTGCAGCATGCCGGGATCGCCGGCCTGCGCCAGCTCTGGGGCGCGAGCCCCTTCGGCACGCTCTGGGACGCGCTCGGAAACAGCTTTCAGGATCCGCGCCTGCGCCAGCTTTTCGGCCGCTACGCCACCTATTGCGGCTCCTCCCCCTTCGCGGCGCCCGCGACGCTGATGCTGGTCGCCCATGTCGAGCAGGAGGGCGTCTGGCTGGTCGAGGGCGGGATGCACCGGCTCGCACGCACCCTGGCCGCGCTCGCCGAGGCGAAGGGCGCAACGCTGCGCTATGGCGAGGCCGTCAGCGAGATCCTCGTCGAAGGCGGTCGCGCCGCCAGCGTCCGCCTCGCCGGAGGAGAGGTCCTGCAGGCCGACGCGATCGTCAGCAATGCCGATGTGAACGCCATCGCCATCGGCCGCTTCGGCCGCGAGGCGAGCCGCCACGCGCCGCCGACGCGGCCAACGCAGCGCTCGCTCTCGGCGGTCACCTTCGCCATGGTCGCGCGCAGCTCCGGCTTCCCGCTGCAGCGGCACAACGTCTTCTTCTCGAACGACTACGCCGCCGAGTTCGAGGCGATTTTCCGCCAGGACCGGCTGCCCGGCGAGCCCACCGTCTATGTCTGCGCGCAGGATCGCGACGAGTCCGGCCATGGGCCGGACGGCCCCGAGCGCCTGCTCGTCCTCGTCAACGCCCCGCCGTGCGGCGACCGTGCCCGCTTCCCGCCAGAGGAGATCGAGTCATGCCTGCACAGGAGCCTCGCGCGGCTGGCGCAATGCGGGCTGGCGGTCTCCCCCCAGCCGGAAGCGACGCTGGCGACCCAGCCGGCGGATTGGGAGGCGCTGTTTCCCGCGACGGGGGGCGGTCTCTATGGCCGCTCGACCCATGGCGCGATGGCGAGCTTCGAGAGGCCGGGCTCGCGCAGCCGCCTGCCGGGGCTCTACTGGACGGGCGGCAGCGTCCATCCGGGGCCGGGCGTCCCGATGGTGGCGCTCTCGGGCCTGCTGGCCGTGCAGAGCCTCATGGCGGACCTCGCTTCGACATCCCGGTCCCGTCCGGCGGCTATGCCTGGTGGTATGTCGACGCGCTGAGCGACGACGGCCGCTACGGGCTCAGCATCATCGCCTTCGTCGGCAGCGTCTTCTCGCCCTATTACGCCTGGGCGCGGCGGCGCGGACGGCCCGACCCGCTGGATCATTGCGCGCTGAATGTCGGTCTCTACGGCCCCGGCGCCCGGCGCTGGACCATGACCGAGCGCGGCCGGCGTCATGTCGATGTCGCGCCTGAGCGCTTCCTTATCGGCCCCAGCGCCCTGCATTGGGATGGGTCGTCGCTGACCATCGCGATCGACGAGATCGGCATGCCGCTGCCGGTGCCCCGCCGCGTCCGCGGCACGGTCCGCGTCACGCCGCAGGCGATCACCGACCATGTCGTGACGCTGAACCCGGATGGCGCCCATCGCTGGTGGCCGGTCGCCCCGCTCTCGCGGGTCGAGGTCGACCTGAGCGAGCCCGATCTGAGCTGGAACGGGCCGGGTTATCTCGACATGAACCAGGGCGATGCGCCGCTCGCCGACGGTTTCCGGAGCTGGCACTGGTCGCGGGCCGCAACAGTCAACGGCGCCGCCGTTCTTTATGGCGGCACGCGCCGGGACGGCTCGGTCTTCGATCTCGGCTGGCGCTTCGACGGCGCCGGCAGCGCGACCCCCATCCAGCCGGGCCCAGTCGCCGCCCTCCCCGGGAGCGGCTGGCGGATCGCCCGCGAAACCCGCAGCGATCGTGGCCGGCCGGCCGTACTGGTCGAGACGCTGGAGGACACGCCCTTCTATGCGCGCTCGCTGGTGAAGACCTCGCTCGCGGGCGAGAGCGTCACGGCCATGCATGAAAGCCTGTCGCTCGACCGCTTCGCAAATCCGGTCGTGCAGGCGATGCTGCCCTTCAGGATGCCGCGGAGGTCTTGACCGCCGGCTCGGCGCCCGCTCGCGCGGCCTCCGCCGCCTTGGCGGCGTCCTTGGCCTTCTCGCGGCGCAGGTCCCAGAGCTGGTAGAAGCCGAAGCCGAGGCACAGCCCGAGCGTCAGGACCATCTCGGCGATGATCAGCGCACTGGACGACATCGGACGAACCCTCCCTCACGGCCCCCTGACGACGGAGCGCTCGACCCGGCCGAGACGCTCGAACATCTCGATCACCGCCGTCGCCCGGCCGACCAGATTCCACCATGCCGGAGGCGCACCGCGCAAGGCCGGGCGCGCCGCCTGCGACATTGCAGCCGACGCGACCAGATAGGCCGTGCCCGGCAGCGCAGGCGCGGCCAGATTGTCCGCCCCCGAGCCGGTGACGAGCGCGCCTGCAAGCAGCACGAGCTTGCGCCGCGCCGGCACGACAGCGCGCTGCGAGACACTGTCATGCCCGCGCCGCGCCACCTCATGCCCGATCTCGGCATAGATCGCCCGCGCCGCCCGGATGCCGGGGCGACAGCCAGCCGGCAAAGCCGCAATCCCCGCATCGGCACGCGCATAGAGCCGCTCCGCCTCCGCCAGCAGACGCACGACGACGGAGGCGAGCGCCGGCGTGAATTGCGGCCGGGCCAGGAAGGCCTCGGGGTCGATCCCCGCCTCGCGCAGCCAGGCGAGCGGCAGATAGATCCGCCCCATCGCCGCATCGGTGCCGACATCGCGGGCGACGTTGCTGAGCTGCATGGCCACCCCGAGATCCGCCGCCCGCGCCAGCACATCGGCCGAGCGCCGCTCCATCAGAACCGCCATCATCACGCCGACCGAGCCGGCGACGCGCGCCGCATAGCCGCAGAGCTCGTCCAGCGTCTCGTAGCGCTTGCCCTGCGCGTCCCAGGAGAGCCCCTCGATCAGCGCCATCACGACGCTGCGCGGCACGCCGAACCTGCGCACGGTCTCGGCGAAGGCGCGGTCGACCGGATGGTCGATAGGGCGTGCCGCATAGGCTCTCTCGACCCGCCGCTCCAGCCGCGCCACCGTCGCCGCATCGCCCGGACCTTCGTCGATCGCATCGTCCGCCAGCCGGCAGAAGGCGTAGAGCGCCGTCGCCGGCCGCCGGATCGCCCGCGGCAGCAAAAGCGCCGCCGCCCGGAAGGATTTCGAGCCGTCGCGGAGCATGCCGTCGCAGGCGGCGAAATCCTCCGCCGAGGGGCCCGCAAGACGCGGATCAGACCAGTCGGGTCGCATGAGGCACCACCGTATCGAGAATGGCTGCAGAGGAGAGGACGCCGGGCAGCCCGGCGCCGGGATGGGTCCCCGCGCCGACCAGATAGAGCCGGTCGACCTCCTCGCTGCGGTTGTGCGGCCGGAACCAGGCGCTCTGCAGCAGCCGCGGCTCCAGCCCGAAGGCCGCGCCATGGACCGAGAGCAGTTCGTCGCGGAAATCGGGCGGCGTCATCAGCCGCGAGCTGACGAGGCTGTCGCCGAGCCCCGGCAGCAGGGTCGCCTCGAGCCGTTGCTGGATGCGGGCCCGGAAAGGCTCGACCTCCGTCGCCCAGTCGGTGCCGCTCTGGAGATTGGGCACCGGCACGAGCGCATAGAAGGCGTCGCAGCCTTCGGGCGCGAGGGTGGGGTCGGTCGCCGTCGGACGATGCAGATAGAGGCTGAAATCCTGAGACAGCACCTTCCGCTCGAAGATGTCATCGACCAGCCCGCGATAGCGCGGGCCGAACAGGATGCTGTGATGGGGAACGCTGTCGTAGCGGCGGCGCGTGCCGAAATACCAGACCACGACCGACATCGAATAGCGCGCCCGCTTGAGCTTCGCATCGCTCCAGCGCTGGCGCGGCTGCGCCTTCAGCAGCGTGCCGTAGGTATAGGCGGCATCGGCATTGGAGACGACGACATCGGCGGCGATCGCCTGACCATCCGCCAGCCGGACCCCGGTCGCGGCACCGTGGGCCACGGTGATCTCCGCCACCTCCGCGCCGTAGCGCAGCGTCGCCCCCTGGCCCTCCAGCAGCTTTACCAGCCCCGCGACGAGAGCCCCCGTTCCGCCTTGCGCGAAATGAACGCCGAACTTGCGCTCGAGATGGATCACCAGCGCGTAGATCGCCGTCGTCGCGAAGGGATTCCCGCCGATGAAAAGCGGGTGGAAGCTCAGCGCCGTCCGCAGCCGCTCGTCGCGGACATGGCGTGCGGCGAGACCATAGACGCTGCGGTCGGCCCGCAGCCGCGCCATCGCGGGAAGGGCCTTCAGCATATCGACGAGCGTGCCGAAGGGCACATCCGCGAGCTGCTCGAAACCGACCCCGTAGATCGCCTCGGCATCGCGCATGAAGGCCTCGTAGCCGGCGGAATCGCCGGGCGCGAAGGCGGCGATCCGCGCGCGCATCTTCGTTTCGTCGCCGCAGCAGTCGAGGCTCGAGCCGTCCGCGAAGATCAGCCGGTAGAAGGGATCGAGCGCGGTCAGCCTGACATCGTCCTCCATCCGCCGCCCGCACAGCGCCCAGAGCTCTTCGAAGAGATGGGGCGCGGTGACGATCGTCGGCCCGGCATCGAAGGTGAAACCGTCCTGCCGGAACACGCGCGCCCGGCCGCCGGGCTGATCGAGCGATTCCAGCACTGTGACGCGGTAGCCCCGCGCGCCGAGCCGGATGGCGGCTGCGAGCCCGCCGAAGCCGGAGCCGATCACCACGGCATGGGGCCGACGGTCGGCCTCGGGCTGGCGGGTGCCGGCCCCCAGGCTCGGCGGATGAAGCTCGCTCAGCATGACGCGACCGCCTCCCTGTGGCGCAGCATCTCGGCGCCGATCAGCGCCGCGATCTCCGCCGGCTTTTCCTCATGGACGAGATGGCCCGCGCCCGGCACCGTCTCGATGCGCGCTTGGGGCAGGCGCCGCGCGACCTCGCGCGCATCGGCGGGCGGCACCGCCCGGTCGCCGGCGCCGACGACCAGCAGCACCGGCAGGTCGAGGCGGGGAAAACCCCGCCCCAGCGTCTCGAGGTCCCAGTTCGCCATCATCCCCAGCGTGGAGGCGACATGGACGCGGTTGGAGAACAGCCGCTGATAGAGTTCCTGACCGCGCGCATCGAGCCGCGAGCCAGTGCCCTCCAGCAATTGCGTCACCGCATCGGCACTCCCCGCCCGCCAGGCGAAGAAGCGCGGCACCAGCGGGTTGAGCACGAGCAGCCGCGCGACCGACGGAAAGAGCTGGGACGCCACGCCCCTGAACGGCAGCAGCGCACCGTTCAGGCTGATCAGGCAGGAGGGTGCGACGGCCCCGGTCAGCACCATCTGCATCGCAATGGCGGCGCCCGCGGAATGGCCGACGACACCCTCCGGCTCGACCCCGAGCTTGCCGAGCAGCGCGGCGAGCGAACGCGCCATCGCCGGGAGCGAGAGCCGGTCGCGCTCGGGCGCCTCGGTGAAGCCGTGGCCCGGCAAATCCGGCGCGACGACATGGAAATCGCGCGCCAGCAGCGGCAACAGATCGCGCCAGGAATGAGTCGAGGCACCGGTCCCGTGCAGCAGCAGGAGCGTCGGCCCCTGCCCCATCTCCTGCACATGCCAGGACAGGCCACCGGCCGCGACGAAGCGGCTGGCGGCGCGGTTCGGCCAGTCCCGCCCCTCGCTCGCCCAGGACAGCGCCGCGCTCATCGCGCGGCCGCCAGCGCCGCGCCGACGGCACGGCCGACGCCCGCCGCATCGGCCTGCGGCAGCGGCACATAGAGCCCGCCCATCGCCGCCGCGATTTCGGCTGCCTGCGGCTGCGGCTGCGGCGAGGTGTCGATCAGGATCGCGTTGAAGCCTTCGCCGCGCAGGCCCCGCGCGGCAGCCAGCGCGTCGGCCTGCGCCTGAGCCCGCCCCTGCTTTCCGGCGCGGTCGATATTGGCGCGGCCGTCGGTCATGAAGACCAGCGCCGGGGTGCGTCCCTTGCGCCGCACGGCGTCGGCCAGCGCAGAGGCGGCCTCGATGGCGGTGGCGAGCGGCGTGGCGCCGCCACCCGGCAGGCCCGACAAGGCCCGCTCGGCCGCGACCAGCGAACGTGTCGGCGGCAGCACGATCTCGGCTTCGCTGCGCCGGAAGGCGATCAGCGCCACCTCGTCACGCCGCACATAACACTCCGCCAGCAGCAGCCGGACGGCGCCCTTCGCCTCGGCGAGCCGCTGCAGCGCCGAGGAGCCGGAGGCATCGACGACGAACAGTGTCGCGGTTTCGCTGCGCTGCTTGTGACGCGCGACGCGGAAGTCCCCGCGGCGAACGATCAGCCCCTCGCGGCCCGCCATCGCCGCCTCGCAGCGCCGCAGCTTCTGCCAGGGGGCCGCCGCGCGCAGGGTCTCGACAACATCGAGCTTCGCCGCACCGCGCAGATCGCCCGCCTTCGAGCCGATGACACGGCCACGCCGCGCCACTTTCTGCATCTGCCCGGCCCGACCGGGAGCACGCGCCTTCACCCGTCCGCCGGAAGCGAGCAGCCGGGCGAGAAGCCCGGCCGGCAGGGCCGCACGCGCGGCGGCCAGCACGAGATCGTCGAGATCGCGCGGCGCCTCGCCGGAAGCGGTCTCGTCATCCGCGGGGGGCGGATCATCCTGCCGATCCGTCTGGGAATCCGGTTCGTCTTCCGGCACGGCGGGAAGTCGCGTCGCGCGCGGCGCCAGCACCAGTGCAGCGGCCAGCGCCGCGTCGGCCTCCGCTACCGTGTCGCGTCCGGCGAGGGCGGCGCTCAGCCGGGCCACCGTCACCGCCTGAAGCGCCGCACGGAAGGAGTCGATCCCCAGCGCGAAGGCGGCCGCGCACAGGCTGGCGAGCATGTCGTCGGCCATCGCAGCCGTCGGACGCGCGCGCGCAGCCGCGATCTCCGCAGGCGAAATGACCTCGGCCTCGATGTCGCGATGCGACAGCGCCGTCAGGTCAATCCGCAGGGCGAGCCGGTCGCCGAGCGCCGTGGGAAGCCGCTCCTCCTCAGAGAGGCCTTCATCGAGCGCCAGCACGCCGAAGCGGCTGGCCAGCGTCAGACCCAGCCCGTCGCGCTCGACGGTGACCGCACCGGCATCGAGCACGGCGGCGATGCGGGCTGCCGTCCCGATCTCGAGGCGCTCGGCCATCGCGATCACGACGATCCCGCCATTGGCCTCCACCAGCAGCCCGCGCTCGCCGACGGGGCGTCCCGCTGACAGCGTGGCCGCGAGATCGAGCCCGCCGAGCAGCCGCGCATCGCCGATGCCGGCCGGCATCTTCAGGAGCCGCCGATCCCCACTCAGGCTTGCCACCCGCTCAAGAAACGCGTCGCGCACCGGCCCGGCCGGTGCCCGCAAGGTCAGCCCGCCGATCGCGGCACCATCCAGCGCCAGAAGCGCGGCCGCCGTCTCGGCCAGCCGCCAGGGCGACAGCGCCGGACGCTCCGCACCGGCGCCGGCCGCGCTCACGGCCCGAACACCTCGGCCAGAGCGCGCTCGATCCGCACCGTCGAGCCGGCCTCGTCGAGCGGGTTGCGTCGCAGCCGGTGACGCAGCGCGACCGGAGCGACGCTGCGGATATGGCTGTCGCCGATCGCCATGTCGCCTTCCAACGCGGCGAAGGCACGCGCGGCCCGCATCAGCGTCAGCTCGCCCCGCAGCCCATCGGTGCCCAGATGCAGGCAGAGTTCGGCGACACGGCCGAGCGCGGCATCGGAGGTCTCGACCAGGGTCAGCCGCTTGCGGGCGGCTATGAGTTTCCGCCCCAGCGCCGCATCGGCCGCCCGCCATTGCGCCGCGAAGCCATGCGCATCGCGGTCATAGGCGTCGCGGCGCTTCACCACCGCGATGCGGGTGGGCAGATCGGCGGGCGTCGCGACCTCGACGGAGAGGCCGAACCGGTCGAGCAGTTGCGGGCGCAACTCGCCCTCTTCGGGATTGCCGCTGCCGACGAGGACGAAGCGCGCCGGATGGCGGATGCTCAGCCCCTCGCGCTCGACGACGTTTTCGCCCGAGGCCGCCACATCGAGCAGCACGTCGACGAGATGGTCCTCCAACAGATTGGCCTCGTCGATGTACAGGAACCCGCGATGAGCGCGTGCCAGCAGCCCGGGCTGGAAGGCCTTTTCGCCGCTGACCAGCGCCTTCTCCAGATCGAGCGCACCGACGACACGGTCCTCCGTCGCCCCCAGCGGCAGATCGACCACCGGCACCGGCACGAGATGGGTTTTCTGGCCGCGCAGGCCCGGCTGCGGGGCCCGGTGATAGGGATCGCCGACCACGGCGCGCATCGGCGGCAGCAGGGCGGCGAGCGCGCGTACGGCGGTCGACTTGCCGGTGCCGCGATCGCCGAAGATCAGGACGCCGCCAATGGTCGGGTCGATGGCCGCCAGCAGCAGGGCGCGCTTCATCTCCTCCTGCGCCACGATGGCGGAGAAGGGGAAGGGCGGCGGACGGCCATCGGTGGAAGCGGTCGCTGTCGCGGCTGCGGCGCGCTGCGCCGTTCTGCGGATTGCGACGGCCCGCGCCGGTCCGGAGGGCCGCTCCGTCTCGACAGGCTGCGGCTCCTCGCGGGACGAGCGCCCGACGACATCCGCATGATCCAGGAGCCCGTCCATCGCCGTCTCTCCCCGTTTCAGGACGCCATCGCCTCGACCAGCCGCGGCGGCAGGCGGAACACCACCTCCTCGTCGACGCCCTCGAGATCCCGCACCGTGACCGAGCGGAAGCCGCGCAGCCGGTCGATCGCATCCTGGATCAGCCGCTCGGGCGCCGAGGCCCCCGCCGTGAAGCCGACGGTCTCGACTGAATCGAACCAGTCCGGATCGATCGCATCCGGCCCCTCGATCAGATGGCTCGCGACGCCGGCGATCTCGCCGACCTCGCGCAGCCGCGTCGTGTTGGAGGAGGAGCGCGAGCCGACGACGAGGATGAGGTCGCAATGCGGCGCCATCGCCTGCACAGCCGCCTGCCGGTTCTGGGTCGCATAGCAGATGTTGCGGATGTCGGGGCCGACGATCGCCGGGAAGCGCGCGGTCAGCGCGGCGATGACCTCGCGCGTATCCTGCACGCTCAGCGTCGTCTGGCTGATATACGCAACCTTCTCGGGATCGGCGACGACCAGCGAGGCCACCTCGGCGGCCGTGGCGACGACATGCAGCCGCCCGTCGATCTGGCCGCGCGTGCCCTCGACCTCGGCATGCCCCTCATGGCCGATCAGCACGACGTCGTAGCCGAGCTGCGCATAGCGCCGGCCCTGATTGTGGACCTTCTGAACGAGCGGGCAGGTGGCGTCGATCACGTCGAGACCGCGCGCCGCCGCCGCCGCCTCGACCCCGCGCGACACGCCATGGGCCGAGAAGATCGTCGTCGCGCCCGCCGGGATCTGGTCGACCTCGCCGACGAAGACGGCGCCCTGGGCGCGCAGGCCGTCCACGACATGGGTGTTGTGGACGATCTCGTGGCGGACATAGACCGGCGCGCCCGTCTGCGCGATGGCGCGCTCGACGATCTCGACCGCCCGCACCACGCCGGCGCAGAAGCCGCGCGGCTTGGCCAGGAGCACCGTCAGCGGGCGCTTGAAGGGCGTCACGGCGTTCATGTCGAGGCCTCGTGCAGCGGGACGGTGCCGGAGGCGTGCCCCGGCACCAGCCGCAGGCCTGCCGCGGCCGCCATGGCGCTCCGCCGCGCGGCCGGTCGGCAGAGCCCTGTCGCCACCGCCACGATCGCATCGGCATCGAGCCCGGCCTGCGCATAGAGCCGCGCCTGCGTATCCTGGTCCTGGAAGCGGTCCGGCAGCGTCAGCGTCTTGATCTTCAGCCCGGCCTCGAAGAGCCCGTCATCGGCCAGGGCATGCAGCACGAAGGAACCGAAGCCGCCGACCGAGCCCTCCTCGACCGTGATCAGCGCCTCGTGATGCTGCGCCAGGCGCCGGATCAGCGCCCGGTCGAGCGGCTTGGCGAAGCGCGCATCGGCGACGGTGGTGGACAACCCCATCGCGTCGAGGCGCTCGGCCGCCGCGAGGCATTCGCCCAGCCGCGTGCCATAGGAGAGAATGGCGACCCGCGTGCCCTCCCGCAGCACCCGCCCGCGGCCGATCTCTAGGGGCACACCGACATCCGGCAGTGCGAGGCCGACGCCGTCCCCGCGCGGATAGCGCAGCGCGATCGGCCCCTCGTCATGGGCGCAGGCGGTGGCGACCATATGGACAAGGTCGGCCTCGTCGGCCGCCGCCATCAGCACGAAGCCGGGCAGGCAGCCGAGATAGGCGGTGTCGAAGGCCCCCGCATGGGTCGCGCCATCGGCGCCGACCAGCCCGGCGCGGTCGATCGCGAAGCGCACCGGCAGCTTCTGCAGCGCGACGTCGTGGACGATCTGGTCATAGGCGCGCTGCAGGAAGGTCGAGTAGATCGCGCAGACCGGCTTGAGCCCCTCGCAGGCGAGCCCGGCCGCGAAGGTCACCGCATGCTGCTCGGCGATGCCGACATCGAAGAAGCGGGACGGATACGCCTTCGCGAAGGCATCGAGCCCCGTGCCCGAGGGCATGGCCGCGGTGATGGCGATGATCTTGTCGTCGCGCGCCGCCTCGCGCAGCAGGGACTGCGAAAAGACCTTGGTGTAGGAGGGCGCGGCGGCCGGCGCCTTCTCCTGCTGCCCGGTCGCGACGTCGAACTTCACCACCGCATGGTACTTGTCCGCCGTCGCCTCGGCCGGGGCATAGCCCTTACCCTTCTGCGTCACGACATGGACGAGGATCGGCCCGTTCGGCGCGTCGCGGACATTGCGCAGCACCGGAATGAGATGGTCGAGATTGTGGCCGTCGATCGGCCCGACATAGTAGAAGCCGAGCTGGTCGAACAGCGTGCCGCCGGTGAGGTAGCCGCGCGCATGCTCGACGGCGCGGGTGATCTTCGAATCGAGCCCGCGCCCCAGCCGCCGCGTGAGCTGGCGGCCATGATCACGCAGCGAGAGATAGGTCTTGCCGGAGAGCAGCTTGGCCAGATGCGCCGACAGCGCTCCCACCGGCGGGGCGATCGACATGTCGTTGTCGTTGAGGATGACGATCAGCCTCTTGCCGAGCGCCCCGGCGTTGTTCATCGCCTCATAGGCCATGCCGGCCGACATCGCGCCGTCGCCGATCACGGCCACGACATGTCCGTCCGCGCCCTTGAGGTCGCGTGCGACGGCAAAGCCGAGCCCGGCCGAAATCGAGGTCGAGGTATGGGCCGCGCCGAACGGGTCGTATTCGCTCTCCTCGCGCTTGGTGAAGCCGGAGAGCCCGCCCCCCTGGCGCAGCGTGCGAATACGGTCGCGCCGCCCGGTCAGGATCTTGTGGGGGTAGGCCTGGTGGCCGACATCCCAGATCAGCGTGTCGCGCGGGGTGTCGAAGAGATGGTGGAGCGCGACCGTCAGTTCGACGACGCCGAGGCCGGCGCCGAGATGGCCGCCGGTGACGGAGACCGCATCGATCGTCTCGGCCCGCAGCTCGTCGGCGAGCTGCTTCAGCTGGAATGGTGACAGGCGGCGCAGATCGGCAGGAGAGGCGATGCCGTCCAGAAGCGGGGTCGTTGGCATTCCATTCCCCTTCGCGCCTGATGTGTCAGCTTGAATTTACATATTGATGTCAAGCTGTCGATACACTACGAAGGAGTCGCACGACATGCAATCGCTTTGGTCGTGCTTTTTGGACGGTTGGCCCCCGACGATCCGCAAGAGGCGCGAGGCCTGAAGACCAGAATGAGCGACGACGGGGTGATCGCCGGAACCTTTTCGCGCGTATCGTCTTCGTTGGAATTGGACGAAGTCTCGGAAAGGTCACACGCCATGAGACAGCTTGCCTACGCAGCCGCAGCCGGTTTCCTCTCACTCCTGCCCGCCACCGCCCAGGCACAGGATGTCGCCGCCGGCGAGAAGGTCTTCCTCCAGTGCCGGACCTGTCATCAGGTCGGCGAAACGGCCAAGAACGCCGTCGGCCCCGTGCTGAACGGGCTGTTCGACAACCGAAAGGCCGGGACGCATCCCGGCTATACCTATTCGGCGGCCTACAAGTCGCTCGACAAGGTCTGGAACGAGGACAATTTCCGCGTCTACATCAAGGATCCGCGCGGCGTCACGCCCGGCACCAAGATGATCTATCCGGGCCTCAAGGACGATGCCCAGATCACCAATCTGATCGCCTATCTCAAGCAGTTCGGCCCGGACGGCAAGAAGAAGTAAGTCCCGGCCACAAACCTCCCGACTGCCTCGCGCCCCGGCTCGCCGGGGCGCTTTTTGTTGGAGCCGATGCGCAGGCGCAGCAGGGCCACCCCCACGGCATGGCTCTGGCCATCCGCTTGGATCTGTGGTGCCGATGAGACGCCGCTAGGAACGCGCCGCTCGATGATCTCTCCGCTCGCGAAAGCTGCGTTGCCCCGGCAGGTCGCCCTTGTCTGAGGCGGAGAGCGCAGCCGCCACCAAAGCCCGGCGCGACATCCTTATCGGTGCCGCGCTGATGGTGGTGTCGACCTTCTGCTTCGTCAGCCTCGATTCGATCCTGAAGGCACTCGCGGCACGGCATGACGTGCTGTTCCTCGCCTGGGGCCGCAACCTCTTCCAGGTCATCTATCTGGTCGCCGTCATGCCGCTCTTCGGCGCGCGCCGGATGCTGGTGACGCGCCATCCCGTCATCCAGCTTGGCCGCGGCGCGGCCTTGGTCGGCACCACGGTCTTCATCGTGCTGGCGCTCAAATCCATGCCGCTGGCCCAGACCTATGCGATCACCTTCTCGGCGCCGCTGATCGCGACCATCCTCGCCATGGTCTTCCTGAAGGAGCGCCCATCGCTCAGGCGCTGGGCCCTGATCCTGATCGGCTTTGGCGGCGTCATGGTCGCGCTGCAGCCGACGGCACCGGGCGCCGGGAGTTTTCTGATCTTCCCCCTCGCGATGGCGCTGTGCAATGCCGGCTATCACGTGCTGACGCGCGCTATCGCCGCCGATGAAGACCCGTTGGCGATGCTTTTCCAGGTCGGCTTCTTCGCCTTCCTGCTGACCTCGCTCGCCCTGCCCTGGTCGTGGTCGCGGATGGAGCCCTGGGAATGGGGCGTGCTGGCGGTGGGCGGAGCCTTCGGCACGCTCGCCCATCTCCTGCTGATCGAGGCCTTCCGCCGCGCGCCGACCGCGGTCATCTCGCCGATGATCTATTCGCAGATCATCGCCGCCTGCCTGATCGGCTATCTCGCCTTCGGCGAGGTGCCGACAGTGGCGACCCTGCTGGGGGCGGCCATCGTCGTCGCCAGCGGCGTGGCGCTGATCCGCTCGCGCGGCTAAGGCAGCTCCGTCACCGGTAGCGCCCGGCCGGCGCGAACGATGTCGGCAACTGGCCAGCGGGCGCGGCCAAAGCCGAGCGCTCGCGCGCGACATGCCCGCCCTGCCCTGGTTTGCCGACGAGCTGGCCGTCGCGCACCAGCACCTGTCCGCGCAGGATCGTGGTCACCGGCCAGCCCGTCACCGCAATGCCCTCATAAGGTGTGTAGTCGCTGCCATGGTGCAGCAGCGACTGGCTGATCGTGACCTCGCGCTTCGGGTCCCAGATCGCCATGTCGGCATCCATGCCGATCGCGATCGAGCCCTTCTTCGTCAGCCCATAGGTCTTGGCGTGGTTCGTCGAGGACAGCGCGACGAACTGGTTCAGCGTGATCCGCCCCTTGCCGACGCCTTCAGAGAACAGGATCGGCAGTCTTGTCTCGACGCCCGGGATGCCATTGGGCACCCAGCGGAACGACGTCCTGCCCTTCGGGATCAGCTTGCCGGCCGGGTCGTCATAGCGGAACGGACAGTGGTCGGAGGAGAAGACGTTGAAGATGCCGTTCGACAACCCCTCCCAGCAGGCCTGCTGGCTGGCGGTGTCGCGGGGCGGCGGCGAGCAGACATATTTCGCGCCCTCCATGTTGAGGCCGTCCATGTCCTTCTCGGTCAGCACGAGATATTGCGGGCAGGTCTCGCCATAGACCTTGAGGCCCCGCGACCGGGCTCGTGCGATCTCCTCCATCGCCTCGCGGTTCGAGACATGGACGATCATCACGGGGACATCGACGAGTTCGGCGAGCGAGATCGCGCGATGCGTCGCCTCCCGCTCGACGGGAATCGGCCGCGAGGTGCCGTGGAACTTCGGCGCGATATGGCCGCCCCGCTCCAGCCGGTCGGTCAGGAAACGGATCGCGTCGTAGTTCTCGGCATGGACCATGACGAGCGCGCCGGTCTCGCGCGCCACCGACATCACCTCCAGCATCTCGCGGTCGTTCAGGGCGAGCCCGTCATAGGTCATGAAGACCTTGAAGGAGGTGTAGCCGTCCTCGATCAGCGCCGGCAGATCCTGCCCCAGCACCTGCTCGCTCGGCTCGGAGATGACGAGGTGGAAGGAGACGTCGGTGTAGCAGCGCCCCTCCGCCAGCTTGTGATAGTCCTTCACCGTCTGGCGCAGGGACGTGCCCTTCTCCTGCATGCAGAACGGCATCACCGTGGTGTTGCCGCCAAAGGCGGCCGAGAGCGTGCCCGAGGCGAAATCGTCGGCCATGACGATGCCCTCGCCGCTCGGCTGGGCGATGTGGACATGGCTGTCGATACCGCCGGGCAGGACGAGATGGCCGGTGGCGTCGATGGTCTCCTTGGCCGGCCCGAGATCATGCCCCAGCGCCACGATCGTCCCGTCGCGCACCCCGATATCGCAGGAGAAGGTGTCGGAGGCGGTGGCGACCGTGCCGCCGGCGATGACGAGATCGTAGCTCATGAAGGCTTCCTGGCGCAGACGCGACCGCGCGGTCCCTCCGCCGGACACAAGTTTCATGCCGCGCGAGTGTGCGGCGATGGAGGCCCTGCCGCAAGCACGGAACCGGGGTCACCGGCCCGCGGGCGGAGGCCCTCCGTTAACCATAAAGCCGATCGGCGGTGGGCTTTCACCCTGTCGCCGTGCACAACGTTAAGACGGCGTTAACCATCCCGCGCCGATCGGCGGAGTTTTTCCTGACATGATCGGCTCCAGCCGTCCGGCTCCGAGTGCAGGCGACATCCTGCGTGCCCATCGCGGCGAAGGTCCGGGCTTCAACGCGCTGCGCCTCTACCTCTCGATCCTGATCCTCGCGGCCCATTCCGGCTGGATTGCGGGCGCCGACGTCAGCCAGGACTGGACCGGCCTAAAAGGCATCCTCCTGCTCAGCCTGGTTCCGGCCTTCTTTGCGCTGAGCGGGTTTCTCGTCACCGGCAGCGCCGTCCGCGTTGCGGCCGTGACGCCCTTCCTCGGTCTGCGCATTTTGCGGATCGCGCCGGCCCTGCTGGTCGAGGTCTCGCTCTCGGCGATCGTTCTGGGGCCGCTCTTCACCACCTATCCCTTGATCGACTATGTCCGCGACATCCGTTTCATCGAGTATTTCGGCAACATCGTCGGCCGCATCCGCTTCGAGCTGCCGGGCGTCTTCGAAACCAATCCCCTGCCCAACACGGTCAACCAGAACCTCTGGACCCTGAAGCCGGAATTCTACTGCTACATCCTGATGGCGCTGATGATCGGCGTCGGCGTGCTGCGCCACCGGCTGCTGCTGCCCTTCGGGCTGCTCGGCCTCGCCTGTGCCGGAACGGCGGCCGCCTATCGCTTCGGCTTCGGGGCCCAGCCCGGCAACTACCATTGGTCGGTGGCCGTGCTCCATTTCCTCGCTGGCTGCGTCTTCTACCAGTGGCGGGACGCGTTGAAGATGCACTGGCTGCTCTTCCTTGGCGCTCTCGCTGCGGCGATGCTGCTGATGGCGGGCGATCGCGAACTGGGCTTCCTCGTGGCGCCGTTCCTGACCTATTGCGTGATCTATATCGGCCTGCTGCCGCTGCAGTTGCCGACGTCGATCAACCGCCTCGACATTTCCTATGGCATCTATCTCTACGGCTTCCCGATCCAGCAGGCGCTGATCGCCAAATTCGCCATCCTCCACGGCTCCGGAGCGCTGCTCTTCGCCGCCTCGCTGCCCCTGACGATCATCTTCGCGCTGCTGTCCTGGCTCTACGTCGAGAAGCCCTTCCTGAGGCTGAAGCGACGCATCGTCATGCCGGCGGCCGGCCCGACCGCCGAGACCATCGCACCCGCGGCCGCGCGCTGAAGCCGGTGCAGCGACTGCGGCCTCAGCCCTGTCGCACGCCCATCCGGCTGGTGAGTTCCAGTGTCAGGACGGAGAAGGCCGCCAGCAGCCAGATCGGCTCGGCCCGGTTGAGGAAGAAGGATTCGAGCATCCCGACATAGGTCAGGAACATCACCATCATCGCTCCGAGATCGGCGAGGCGGCGGCGCTGCGGGTCGGCCTGCGCGGCGAGATAATTCCCCAGCGGCTTGATCATCAGCACATAGATCATCACCAGACCGCCGGGGACGCCGAACATCAGCAGCGCGTCGAGATAGCTGTTATGGCCGGAGCCGATGCCGCGGATGTCCCAGCTCGCCTCGAAGTTCTCCTCCAGCCGGGTCACCACCGGCGTCTGCCAGAAACTGACATAGCCATAGCCGAGCCAGGGCTTCTCGGCGATCTTGGCGGCGGCGAATTTCCAGATCTCGTCGCGCCCGGTGAAGGTCGGGTCGGCGTTGATCGCCGCGGAAAGCTTGAGCAGCGCCGGCGAGAACACGGTGCCCACCGTCAGAGCGCCGACCAGCAGCACCATGCAGGCATGCATGATCAGCATCAGCCGCGGCCGCCCCGTCAGGCGCGCCAGCAGCACGAGCCCGATCGCGATCGGCAGGAACCCCATCGTCGTCTTCGACCCGCTGTTGAGCACGAAGACGACGCTGAGCAGCACGATCGCCGCGCCGCGCCAGCGCAGCCCCATGCGCCAGACATAGATCCCGATCATCGCCACCATCGAGAACACCGGGGCGGCGTAGTTCTTGTGCGTGAGATGCCCGCGCCAGTGGCCGGCATGCACGCCCTCGACACCTTCCGAACCATGGATCGCCAGCGACGGCGCCAGCAGCAGCGCGGCATAGACCAGAGCGAGCAGCGCCAGCGTCGCATGCGCCGCCGCGGTGGCGAAGCTCTGCTCGCTCCAGGGCAGCAGCAGCACGCCGGCGACCAGCACCATGGCGAAGCTCGCCAGCAGCAGCGCCCGGAAGGAAGCCTCGGAATCGACCGCCTGCGGCAGCGAGAACGCCGCGACCGCGAAGACGATAATCAGGCTGCTCGTCCCCAGCCGCGCCAGCGCCGCCCGCTCGCAGAACGCCGCCATCGCGCCGCCATAGATCAGCGCGAGCGTGACATAGCCGATCTGGTTGACGATGTTGCCGCTCGACTCGCCTTCGAGCGTCTGCGGCGGCCCGGCAAAGGGCTGCAGCGTCAGCAGCAGCAGGAACAGCCCGAAGCCCGAGAGGAAGGCGGCAATCGCCCGCGCACGAGCCTGCGCCGCGCGCGGATCGATCGCGCCCTCGCCGCCCTTCGTCTCGCCCGCCGTGATCGACATGCCGCTCCGCTGGCCCTTCCGGCCGCAGGGGCCGAGACCGACGATAAGGGCGCGAAGCTTAAGACCCTGTAGCCGCGATCCGCGAAAGCCCGCCCCTCACGTCCCGACCTTGGCGAGCACGTCGGCCCGCAGGAAGCGCTCGATGAACAGCATGAACAGCACCGAGGGCACGAGCAGGATCAGCGCCGTGATCGAGGCGACCTGATAGTTGCCGCCCATCGCCGCATTGTAGAGCAGCAGCGGCAGCGTCGTGACCTGCGGCACGCCGACGAAGAAGGTCCCGGTGAACTCGTCGAGCGACTCCAGGAACACGAAGATGCCGCTCGCGATGATGCCCGGCGCCGCCAGCGGCAGCGTCACGGTGAAGAAGGCCCGCAGCGGCGAGGCGCCCATGTTGCGCGCCGCCAGTTCGAGATCCTTGTCGACCGCGGCAAAGGCCGCCGCCGCGATCCAGACCGAGAACACCAGCCCATGCGCGGCATGGACCAGCACCACCGCCAGCACCGTGCCGTTGATGCCGAGCTGGTAGAAGATCCGGGCGACGTTGATGTAGATCGCCACCGACGGAAACGCCTGCGGCAGCAGGAACATCAGCATGAACAGCGCCCGCATCGGCAGCCTCAAGCGCGCCAGCGCATAGCCGGCGGGAATCGACAGGGCGAGCGCAAACAGCACCGTCAGCACCGCGATCCAGACGCTGGTGCCGAGCGAGGCCATGGCGTCGCCCGTCGGCCGGAAGACCTGCTCCCAATAGCGCGTGCCATAGGTCACCGGCAGCTTGTATGGCGTGTACCAGCGCTCGGCGACGGACCAGAGCGCGAGGTTCAGGATCGGCCCGATCAGGACGAAGGCGAAGGCGGCGAGCAGGCTCGCGGCCAGGACCGTGCGGGCGGAGGAGGCCAGTCTCGTCATCGCGGCGCCTCCTGCGACAGGCCGCGGCGCAGATACAGGATCGCGGCCCCCGCGCTGATCAGATAGGTGATGACGCCGAGCGCATTGGCGGTGGCGTAGTCGCCATAGGCGTTGATGCGGAAGGCCATGTCGACGGTCAGCATGGTCGGCTGCGAGCCCGAGACCATCAGCGGGACCGACAGCACCGAGAGCATCGTCACGAAGGAGAGCACGAGCGCGACCAGCAGCGTCTGCATGACCTGCGGCAGCGCGAGTTCGATCAGCACCCGCAGCCGCGAGGCGCCGAGATTGCGGCCGGCCTCCAGCGTTGCCCGGTCGATCGAGGCGAGGGCCCCCGCCAGCAGCAGCGCCACGAAGGGCGTCTGCTTCCAGACGAAGGTGGCGATGATGCCGCGCCAGTCGAGATAGCTCACCGCCTGCAGCGGCTCCATCAGCCCCAGCGAGACGAAGCTGTTGTTCATCAGCCCGTTCTTGGCGAGGAAGGTGCGCATGCACTGCGCCGCGACGATGAAGGGAATGAACAGCGGCCAGCGATAGAGCGCCTTCAGCGTGCCGACGATGTAGCGGTTCTCGCCCAGCGTCAGCGTGCCGGCGATGATGATGGCGGCCAGCGCCGTCAGCGCGCAGGAGGTGAGCACGATCACCACCGTGAAGACCATGTCGGTCGAGTAGAGCTCGAACGCCTTGGCGAACCACTCCAGCGTGAACGCGCCGTCCTTGCTGAAGGCGGAGATCAGCGAGAAGCCGAGCGGATACAGAAACAGCGCCGCGACAAGCACGAGGCCGGGCGTGATCAGCAGCAGCGCCAGATGGCGTTGGGAGAGGCTCATTCCACTGCGCTTTTCGAAGGAGGAGCGGCCCGGCATCGAGCCGGGACGGAGGCTTGCGTCATGGTCGGGCTTGACCCGACCATCTCTCAGACCAGCGGGCTAGAGGCCGAGATTCTCGGGTCTGCGCTGCGCTTCGCCCGAGAATGACGTGGCGTGGGATGCCGTCTCAGTTCGCGACCTTCTTCTCGTAGCCCTCGAGGATGTCGTTGAAGTAGGGCGCGATCGGGAAGGCCTTGCCGTTCTTGGCGAGGTCGGCCGGGGTGACGTCGACGAAGAGCTTGTCCCAGGCGGCCTTGTCGAGCTTGCCCTCGAGGTTGGCGGCGTCGATGCCCGGATACCAGTTGAACTTCTTGACGATGCCGTCGGCCTGGACCTGCGGCGAGGTGGCGAGCGCGATGAAGGCCTCGGCCAGCTTCTTCTGGCCGGCCTTGGCGGGCACGGCATAGTACATCGGCTGGCCGGGCATGCCGGGCGAGATCAGCTTCAGCTTCATGTTCGGCGGCAGCTTGCCGTCGGCCTGCCAGGAATAGAACATGTCGACCCAGACCGGGCCGATCGCGATCTCGCCACGGTTGAGCATGTCGAGCGTGCCGGCATTGCCGGGGGTGATCGTGGCGTTCTTGTTGAACTCCTTGAGATCGGCGAAGGCCTTGTCCCAAGTCGTCTTGGTGGCAGCGTCATAGGGGCCCTTCATCAGCTTCTCGGCGTCGCCGCCGAAGGCGTAGACCCAGCCGGCGACGAAGGAGACGCCGGACATGCCGCCCTTGATGCCGTTATAGCCGAACTGTTTCGGGTTCTTCTTCGCCCACTCCGCCAGCTCGGCGAAGGTCGAGGGCGGCGTCTTGACCATGTCGGCATTGTAGGCGAGCGCCGTCTGCGACTGGAACATCGGGATGACATAGCCCGAGACGTCGGTGCCGAGCGCATTTTTGGCCGCCTCGCCGGTGGCGAGCTTCGCCGTCGGGACATTGGCGGTGTATTTGTCGAGCAGCCCTTCCCTGACCATCTGGCCGGCGGCCTTCTGGTGGATCACGACGACGTCGAAATCGGTCGTCGCCGAGCCCTTCTGGGCGTCGAGCTTCTCGTAGATCTTCTGCGAGCCGGAATCGCCCGCGCCGGTCCCGACCGAGACGACCTTCACGCCGGGATTGGCCTTCTCGAACATCGGGCCGAGGAAGTCCTTGACGTAGTCGACCATGTTCTGGTCGCCGGCCGAGGCGACGTTGAGGGTCTGGGCCGAAAGCGGGGATGCCGCCATCAGCGCCGCGAGCGAGCAGGCAATCGTGAGGATGCGCATGGGAGACTCCTGTGGTGGGACGTCAGGCGGCGATCCCGGCCTCGGACGCCGGGAAGATGTGCAGGCGCTGCAGCGGGATGCGCAGGCCGATCGTGGTTCCGAGTTCGTGGCGGTCGGCGTCGTCGACCGTGATCTGGCGGCCGGCGGCCTCGACCCGGTAGCGATAGACCCCGCCCGGATAGGCGCGCGCAGCGATTGTGGCGGGGACCAGCAGATCCCCGCCCGCCGCTGCGTCGCTGGCGTCGAGCCTGGCGACATCGTCGCGGAAATAGGCGACCGCCTCGCCGGCCGGCAGCGCCTGGGCTGCCTCCGGCGCGAGCCGCGCCATCGCCGTGCCGGCGATGACAGAGGCGCCGCCCTCGGCGCGCGCCACATGCAGCGGCAGAACGTTCTCCGCGCCCATGAAATTGGCGACGAAGGCGCTGGCCGGACGGTCATAGACCTCCTCCGGCGTGCCGACCTGGGCGACGCGCCCCGCCTGCATGATCACCAGCCGGTCGGCCATGGTCATGGCCTCCTCGCGGTCATGCGTGACATGGACCGCGGTGAGCCCGAGCCGCTGCTGAATGGCGCGGATCTCGTGGCGCATCACCATGCGGATTTTGGCGTCGAGATTGGAGAGCGGCTCGTCGAGCAGGAGGATACCGGGGTCGATGGCCAGCGCCCGGCCGAGCGCGACGCGCTGGCGCTGCCCGCCCGACAGCGCCGTGACCTTGCGGTCCTCATAGCCGGAAAGGCCGAGCATCGCGAGCAGCGCGCCGACCTTGGCCGCGATCTGCGCCTTCGGCACGCCGCGCAGCTTCAGCCCGTAGCCCATGTTCTGCAGCACGGTCATGTGCGGCCACAGCGCATAGGACTGGAAAACCATCGCCATGCCGCGCTTCTCGGGCGGCAACGGGGCGACGTCCTGCCCACCGACCAGGATCGCGCCGGACTCGACCGGCACGAAGCCCGACAGGGCGCGCAGCAGAGTGGTCTTGCCGCAACCAGAAGAGCCCAGCAGCGCAGTGAAGCTGCCCGGCTCGAAATCCAGGCTGACGCCATGCAGCACCCGCGTGCCGCCATAGGCGACTTTCAGGTCGCGCACGGCGATCGACGCGCCGCTGCGCGGCCCGTTGGGCATGTCGGTTGGCACGGTGCCATCTCCCTAAACGCGCATTTTGCTCGGCTGAAATGGAATGAACCTTCCATTTCCGATACGCTTGGAGCAAACATAACGTCTGTGTCGGACCGTGTGCAATAGGTTTATGAAGCTCTGATGACAGCCCCGATCCACTCCCTCTGGCTCATGCCCGCGGCCGAAGACGGCGCCCGGCTCGCGAGCGTCCTCGCCGATCTCTCCGCCCGCTTCGGCACGCCCCTCTTCACGCCACACCTCACCATCGCAGGCGATACCGACAGGCCGGTGACGCAGCTCGCGACCGAGATCGCAGCCGCAGCCGCAGCCGACGAGGTCGCGGCTTTCTCCGGGGAGGTGCTGGGGATCGAGACGAGCGAGACTTTCTTCCGCTCCTTCTATGCGCGCTTTGCCGTGTCGGCCCCGCTGGCCGCGCTCAAGCAGCGGCTCGACCCGCAGGCGCGCGAGCCCTTCCTGCCGCATGTCTCGCTGCTCTACGGCCCGGTCCCCGCCGGCCCGAAAGCGGAGGCCGCCGCGCAGGTGTCGACCGCGCTCACCGGCCGCCCGATCCGCTTCGACCGCCTCTGTGTGGTGACGTCGGGCCAGGACGTGCCCATAGCCGACTGGCGCATTACCGAGACGGTGACGCTTGGGTGAACCTCCACCGTCATTCCGGGGCTTCGCGCAGCGAAGAGCCCGGAACCCAGATCCGCTGATGGTTCAGCAATAGGCGGGGCGATCGCCGCCCGTCTCGTCATGGACAGTGTTCATGGGTTCCGGGCTCAGGCCTTCGGCCTGCCCCGCAATGACGACAGTGGTTCAATCGCGAACCCTCACCCCCGCGGCAGCGCCTCGAGGAACCGCGCCGGCTCGCCCTGCGAGGGTGTCACGATCTCGGCCTCCCACATCACCTTGCGGCCGCGCACATAGGTGCCAACCGGCCAGCCGGTGACGGTGACGCCGTCATAGGGCGTCCAGCCGCATTTCGAGGCGCCCCAGGCGTTGGTGATCGTCTCGCGCCGCTTCAGATCGACGATGGTGAGGTCGGCGTCGTAGCCGGCGGCGATGCGTCCCTTGCCCTCCATCCCGAAGATGCGCTGCGGCCCGTGGCTGGAGAGATCGACGAAGCGCTCGAGCGTCAGGCGGCCGGCATTCACATGGTCGAGCATGATCGGCACCAGCGTCTGCACGCCCGGCATGCCGGAATGGCTGGCGGGATAGGCGTGGTGCTTTTCCTCATGCGTGTGCGGCGCATGGTCGGAGCCGAGCACGTCGACGATGCCCTGTGTGAGCCCCCACCAGATGCGCTGGCGGTGACTGTCGTCGCGGATCGGCGGGTTCATCTGGGCATAGGTGCCGAGCCGCTCGTAGCAGTCCGGCGCGACCAGGGTCAGGTGGTTGGGCAGCACCTCGACCGTGGCGACATCCTTGTGGTCCTTCAGGAACAGCATCTCGTCGCCGGTCGAGATGTGCAGGACATGCACCCTGGCCCCCGTCTCATGCGCGATCCGCACCAGACGCTGCGTGCAGGTCAGCGCCACCTCCGGCGAACGCCAGACCGGGTGGCTCGCCGGGTCGCCCGTGACGCGCAGGCCCATCCGCTCGCGCAGCATGGCCTCGTCCTCGGAGTGGAAGGCGGCACGCCGGCGCGTCTGGCGCAGGATCGCGGCGACGCCCTCATCGTCCTCGACCAGCAGGTTGCCGGTCGACGAGCCCATGAAGACCTTGATGCCGGCCGCGCCCGGCAGGCGCTCCAGTTCGGGGATGTCCTTCACATTCTCATGCGTCCCGCCGACCCAGAAGGCGAAGTCGCAATGCATGCGGTGCTGCCCGCGCGCGATCTTGTCGGCCAGCGCCGCCTCGCTCGTGGTCAGGGGATTCGTGTTGGGCATCTCGAAGACGCAGGTGACGCCGCCCAGCACGGCCGCGCGCGAGCCGGTCTCGAGATCCTCCTTATGGTCGAGCCCCGGCTCGCGAAAATGCACTTGGCTGTCGATCACGCCAGGCAGGATGTGCAGCCCCGTGCAATCGACGACCTCCCCGGCCGAGGCGCGCGAGAGATCGCCGAGCGCCATGATCTTGCCGCCGGTGATGCCGAGGTCGCGCTGCACGCGCCCGTCATGGTTCACCACCGTGCCGCCCTTGAGGATCACGTCGAAGGTCTGCGGCATGGCGGGTCTCCCGGTCGGTCTGCAATGAACCGCGATTAGCCGAAACGACGGGCGCTGGCGAGTTGAGAACGCGCGCGAAGCCGCCTACCTATCGCCTCTGTCCGCTGGAGCCGATGCCATGCCCGTCACCCATCTGATCGACCGTGGCGTCATCCGTGTCGCCGGCGAGGAGGCTCGCCCCTTCCTGCAGAACCTCGTCACCAACGACCTGGAGGCGGTGACGCCGGACAAGGCCGGCTATGGCGCGCTGCTGACACCGCAGGGCAAGATCATCTGCGATTTTCTCATCGTCGCGGTCCCCGAGGACGAGGGCGGTGGCTTCCTGCTCGACACGCCCCTGCTCCAGACCGCCGACCTGATGAAACGCCTCAAGCTCTACAAGCTGCGCGCCAAGGTGACGCTGGACGACCTCACGGAGGCGACAGCCGTGGTCGCCGCGACCGATGGCGGCGCGCTACCGGCCGATAGCGGCCTCGTCTATGCCGATCCGCGCCTGCCGGGCCTGGGCCAGCGCGCCCTGATCGACCGCGACGCCGTCACCGAGATCGCGACCGCCCCCGCCGACGACTGGCACGCGCGGCGCGTCGCGCTCGGCATCCCCGAGGGCGGGCGCGATTTCGCCTATGGCGACGCCTTCCCGCATGAGGCGCTGCTCGACCAGACCGGCGGCGTCTCCTTCAAGAAGGGCTGCTATATCGGCCAAGAGGTCGTCTCCCGCATGCAGCATCGCGGCACCGCCCGCACCCGCGTCGTGCCGGTCGTCTTCGAGGGCGGCATCGCGGCCGAGACCGGCGCCGAGGCGATAGCCGGCGGCAAGCCGCTGGGCCGGATCGGCTCCGGCGCCAACGGCCGCGCGCTCGCTCTGCTCCGGCTCGACCGTGTCGCCGAGGCACAGGCGGCCGGAGAGCCCCTGCTCGGCGGCGGCATGGCCTTCACGCTGGTGAAGCCGGATTTCATCCGCTTCCCCTTCCCGGGCGAGGCGGGCTTCGGAGCCGCGGCATGAGCGATGCGATCACTGCCGGCGAGGAGCGCGTCGCCATCGCAGGGCCCGACGGCAAGTTCCGCTGTCGCTGGCCGGGCAGCGACCCGCTCTATCTCGCCTATCACGACACCGAATGGGGCGTGCCGGAATACGACTCCCGCGCGCTCTGGGAGAAGCTGATCCTCGACGGCTTTCAGGCCGGCCTGTCCTGGATCACCATCCTGCGCAAGCGCGACGCCTTCCGCGCCGGCTTCGCGAACTTCGATCCGGAACAGGTCGCGCGCTTCACGGAAGCCGATGTCGCCCGCCTGCTCGCCGACCCCGGCATCATCCGCCATCGCGGCAAGATCGAGGGCACGATCAAGAGCGCGCGCGCCTATCTCGCCATCAGCGAGCGCGAGCCCTTCGCGGATTTCCTCTGGAAGCATCTCGACGGCCGCGTCCTGCAGAACAGCTTCCGCACGCAAGGCGAGGTGCCGACGCAGACTGCGATCTCCGAGGCGATGGCGAAGGAGTTGAAGAAGGCCGGCTTCACCTTCTGCGGCCCGACGATCGTCTACGCCTTCATGGAGGCCTGCGGGCTGGTCAACGACCACCTCACCGGCTGCTTCCGCTGGCAGGAATGCGCCGCCCTGGCGCGCGACCTCAAGCCCGCCGCCTGACCATGGCCCGCGCCCCCGCCCCGCCTCGCGCCTGGCAGCGCATGCTGTCCGGACGCCGGCTCGATCTGCTCGACCCCTCCCCGCTCGATGTCGAGATCGAGGACATCGCCCATGGGCTCGCCCGCGTCGCGCGCTGGAATGGCCAGACGCAAGGGCCGCACTCCTTTTCGGTGGCGCAGCACAGCCTGCTGGTCGAGGCGATCGCCGATCATCTCAACCCCAATTGGTCGCAGGCCTGGAAGCTGATGGCGCTGCTGCATGACGCGCCGGAATACGTCATCGGCGACATGATCTCGCCCTTCAAACTCGTAATGGGCGACGCCTATAAGGCGGTGGAGACGCGCCTCCTCGGCGCCATTCATCTGCGCTTCGGCCTGCCGGCGGCCCCGCCCGCGATGCAGAAGCGCAAGACCAAGGAGGCCGACACCATCGCCGCCTTCCTCGAGGCGACGGAACTGGCCGGCTTCTCGCGCGACGAGGCGCTGCGCTATTTCGGCCGGCCGCAGGCGCTGCCGCGGGCGGTAACCGTGCTGTTGCAGCCGCTCGACACCCAGGCCGCGCAGGAGCGCTTCCTCGCGCGCTTCGCGGCGCTCACTGCGTCAGGCGGATCTGGCTGATCTCGCGGGCGATCTGCTGGAAGACGGGCGTGAGCTGCGCGGCGTTGCTGACCTCGTAATACATGCTCGGCGTGCTGGCGCAGTTCTGCAGCAAGGTGCGGTCGCCATTGATCACGCGCACCGTGTACACGCGGATACCGGCATCCTTGGCGCTCTGGCAGGCGAGCTTGGTGCGATCGTCGATTGCGCTGCCATTGGTCGTGAAGCGGTTCTGCGTGTTCTCGCCGTCGGTGAGCAGGATCATGTACTTCTGCAGGCGCGGCGTGTTGAAGGCCTTCGCCCCGGTAAAGGGTGCGCCCGGCGTCAGCGTCGCCATGCCCCAGTTCGCGCCGATGGTGACGTTGGTGTTCCCCACCGGAGTCATCGCATTGATCGCGTTGGTCAGGGCCGTCCAGTCGGATGTCAGCGGCGTGATCGGCGCCAGCGTCGACTGCGCGCAGAAATCCGCCGGGTACAGCGTCGCATAAGCCGAGACGGACTCATTGTCCTTGACGTCGTTGGGCTGGTCGCGGTCGCTGATGCAGCCGGTCCAGCTCGACTTGTTGATTGTGACCGTGTTGGCGATCCAGTTGCCCCAGCGGTCGCGGGACCAGGTCGTCTGCGTCTGGTCGAAGCGCAGCCAGGATTCGTCCTTCAGCGAGGTCGAGACCTTGACCTGCGTGGCGAAGGGCACGACCGAAATGCGGATCTGGTCCGTCGTCAGCGTCGCTTCCTTCATGATCTTGATCAGGTCGAGCGAGGCGGCCTTCAGCGCGTCCATCTTGCCGGACGAGGCCATCGAGCCCGTATTGTCGAGCGCCAGCGCCAGTTCGATCGTATTGGTGCCCCAGGTCGACTGGGCCGAGCTCGCCACCGCGATGCTGTTCTGGCCCATCACCCGCGCCAGGCTGGTGTCGACGGCGAGGTTGGCGCCCACCGTGATGATGCGGTTGGTGCGGTCGATGGAGATGGTGGCACTGGTGAAGCTCTTGGCCGCCTCGCCGCTGAGATTGGCCGCGATCCACTTGTTGATCCGCTCGCGCAATTCGCTGTCGCTGAGCTTGGTCGCGTCGCGCGCCGCCATCAGGGCCGCCGAGTCGACCGCCGAGTTCAGCATCATCCGCGCTTCGCTGGCGCGGGAATAGTCGATGGTCGCGCCCGTCAGCCCAATGATCGGGACCATGGCGAAGCTGAACATCACCATCACATTGCCGCGCTCGTCCGAGCGCAGACGCCTCAGCCATTTCAACCGCTTCAGCATGGCAGGCACTCTCATGGCTATCCCCCGATACCCGCCACCATCAAGAAGGAGCCTCTGTTGCAGCCGGCTGAATCCGATCGCTCGAATTGTCGGGATCGCCCTGGTGGACGGCTTTTGATGAAAAATGGTCAGGTCGTTCGATGGGGCACGTCAGCCCATTCTTTCCATTTGGGCAAAGGTCCTGACCTTTTTGCGCTCTTTCGTGAAGGATGCTTGCGGGCGATAAGGGGCGCCAGCACAAGCCAGCCGGAGCGCGAGCCATGACCGAAGCTTCCCTCACCCTACCCAAGGGCGTCGTCGTCAAGGGCGCGCTCGCCGCGCGCTATGACGAGGTGCTGAGCCATGATGCGCTCGCCTTCGTCGCCGATCTGCACCGCCGCTTCAACGAGACGCGCAAGCGCCTGCTGGCGCTGCGCGCCGAGCGGCAGAAGCGCTTCGACGCCGGCGAGACGCCGGACTTCCTGGCCGAGACCCGCCATATCCGCGAGGGCGACTGGACGGTGGCGCCGATCCCCGCCGACCTGCTCGACCGCCGCGTCGAGATCACCGGCCCGGTCGACCGCAAGATGATCGTCAACGCGCTGAACTGCGGCGCGAAGGTCTTCATGGCCGATTTCGAGGACGCCTCCTCGCCGGTCTGGGCCAACATGGTCGAGGGCCAGATCAACCTGAAGGACCGCTGGGCAAACGCGATCGACTTCACCGACCCGACCACCGGCAAGGCCTACAAGCTGTCGGCCAAGCCCGCCGTGCTGATCATCCGCCCGCGCGGCTGGCACCTGCCGGAGCGGCATATTCTGATCGATGGAGAGGAGGCCTCGGGCTCGCTGGTCGATTTCGGGCTCTATCTCTTCCATAACGCCAAGGCCGCCCTGGCGGCGGGCTCCGGCCCCTATTTCTACCTGCCCAAGCTCGAGAGCCATCTCGAGGCGCGCCTCTGGAACGACGTCTTCGTCGCGGCGCAAGGAGCGCTCGGTCTGAAGACCGGCACGATCAAGGCCACCGTCCTGATCGAGACGCTGCCGGCCGCCTTCGAGATGGACGAGATCCTCTACGAGCTGCGCGACCACATGGCCGGCCTGAACTGCGGCCGCTGGGACTACATCTTCTCCTTCATCAAGAAGCTCGCCCGCAACCCGGCCTATGTCCTGCCCGACCGCTCGCAGGTCGTGATGACCAAGGCCTTCCTGAACGCCTATTCGCTGCTGCTGATCAAGACCTGCCACCGCCGCGGCGCCTTCGCCATGGGCGGCATGGCGGCGCAGATCCCGGTCAAGAACAATCCCGAGGCCAACGCCGCCGCCTTCGCCAAGGTCAAGGCCGACAAGGAGCGCGAGGCCGGCAACGGGCATGACGGCACCTGGGTCGCCCATCCCGACCTCGTCCCCGTCGCCATGGAGGTCTTCGACCGGCTGATGCCGCAGGCCAACCAGCTCGACAAGAAGCGCGACGATGTGCAGGTCACGGCGCAGGACCTGCTCGAAGTCCATCAGGGCACGCGCACCGAAGAGGGCTTCCGCGAGAACATCCGCGTCGGCGTCCAGTATCTCGAGGCCTGGCTGCGCGGCCGCGGCGCGGTGCCGATCTACAATATGATGGAGGACGCCGCGACGGCCGAGATCAGCCGCGCCCAGATTTGGCAGTTCGTCAGCTACGGCGTCGAACTCGAAGGCGGCACCAAGGTCACCCCCGACCTGTTCAGGCGCTGCCTCACCGAGGAGATGGCCCGCGTGAAGACCGAACTCGGCGCCGAAGCCTACGACAAGGGCCGCTTCCCCGAGGCGATCGCGCTGTTCTCGGACCTCTCGCTCGCTCCGCAGTTCGAGGATTTCCTGACCCTGCCGGCCTATGGGAAGCTGTGAGGGGCTAAGGCACTAATGATGCGAGGGCGCCGCCGCGAGGCGGCGCCTTTTTCGCCTTGAATCGCGTGCAGCGGAGCAAAGCAAAAAAATCAAACCGATCCACGCACTTAATAAGATTAAATTTTTTCAAATACTCATATAATAGAATATCAAAATGTATTTTTTGATAGAGAACTAAATACCATTCAATCCGATAGCCTTAGACAAAGAAGACATGAAGCGCTTGATGGCGCGCGTACGGCCTTTTTTAGAAACCCAATGCTTCAGAGCATGGTTAGTGAACGCAATTTCATCCATTCTCAATTTATATGAAACGTTTTTATACCTATCGTGATAATTTTGACCTTGAGTCGAAGACAAAGAATATTCTAGATTGTCGACCTTTCGTCCAATTCGTTTGGCAAAATTAGCTAAGCTAGATTCAGCCGAATCTAAAAATGGATATGCGGTATGTCACGTGGAATAAATAAAATTTGATACGTTAAGGATAGGTCATCTGCGGGATGAGCTGTGGGACACCCGGTAGCACGTTGGTTACCCCCATGATGCCATGGTCGACCTATGAACATCCATATTCCGTCGCTGGGCGATATGCTCGGCCTGCCCGATCTCAGGACGATCACCGTCCTCTCTCAACCTGATGAGAAGCTGATCGTCGTCCAGTCGCTACTGGACCGGCCGGCGTGCCCATCCTGCACCAAAGAGCCGAGATGGGTCCATAAGCACGGACCGATCGAGCAAGAGTTCCGCGACATCCCGCACGGCGAGCCAACCGTCCTCAAGCTGCGGCGAAATCGCTTCAAATGCAGCTCGTGCGGCCATACGTGGATGGAGAAGATCCCGTCCCTGGATGACGGGCGGCTCATGACCAAGCGGCTACGCCAATTCATCGTGAAGCGCTGCCTCAAGGACACCAATTACAGCGTCGCCGACGACGTCGGTCTCGACGAGAGCACGATACGAGCCGTCTTCAAGGACTTCGTCGAGGAGATGGAGCGCAACGATCGCCGAGAGACGCCGCCTGTGCTCGGAATCGACGAGATCCACCTCAAAGGAGCACTTTGCGTCCTGACCGACCTTGAGGGAAAGAAGATCTTCGATCTCCTGCCGTCCCGCACTAAGGACTATCTCGACCCCTACCTCGGCGCCTTGCCAGGCAAAGAACGGGTGAAGGTCGTCGTCGCCGACATGTGGCGGCCTTATCATGACCTCGCGCGCGTCCACTTTCCCGGACGCCCCGTCGTCGTCGACAAGTTCCACGTTGTGCGCTTCGCCCAGAAGGGACTGGACGAGATTAGGAAGCGCACCGGCCGCAGGCTGAAACACGAGCAGAAGATCCGGCTGAAGGACGAGCGCTTCCTCCTGCTCACGCGGGAGCGATCGCTAACCGACGAGGAATGGCACCGCATCCAGCCTTGGCTCGCCGAGTTTCCCGACCTGCGCGCAGCTTACGAAACCAAAGAACGCCTCTCGGCCCTATACGAAGTCGGCGATCGGGATGAGGCGGCGCGCTTACTAGGGGACTGCCTCCGGAAGATCCCATCGCACCTGGACGGCGACTTCGAAGGGCTCCTCAGCATCGTCAAGAACTGGCGGCCTGAGATCCTCGCTTACTTCGACCACCGCTTCACCAACGGCTTCACCGAAGGCGTCAACGCCGCGATCCGACAGATCGACCGGCAAGGCCGCGGATACAGCTTCGACGTGCTGCGGGCTCGCCTCCTCTACAAGGAGGTGACAGTGAAGGGACGCTCGTCGATCCGACGAAAACCACGTCGCCACGACGATTCAATGTCGTTCATGGTGTTCGGCGCCGAGGATCGAGACGTCGTCTACGAGAGGCTGATCGTGCCGGCCACCACGACCTACCGCCGGCGCACGATAGCCGAATTTCAGACTGAGTTGGCAGCGTGGCTTTTGGAGGAACCGGGCGCCAGCCACCCGGACCAAACCTGAGAGGAAGCAGGGGCAGAAAATTGGGGACCGACCCCCGGAGAGCCCTGTGAACCCAACATCGACGAGCTCGCGCAACCTGATCGGCCTCTACAGGGCCTGGCGCCTGGACGGGGCGGAGGACCTGCCGCATCCGACCGAGAGCGCCCCGGATCTCCACATCGAGATGCGGATCGCGACGTTCCTCGTCAAGCCAGCCGGAACGATGGCGCTGTCGGCCACCATCGCGCGACGCGAGGCCTTCCCGCTCGAGGACTTCGAAGTGGAAGAGCTCGGCACGCGGTTCGTCGACGATGCCACCGTTGCGTACATGGACGGCCTCGGAAGCTGGATTGAGTTGCCGGCCAGCGGCAAGCTCGGCCTCGTCAAGAGGACTAGGACCTGGTTCGTAACGCTCGGACGAGCCCGGCTGATCACGGATCCGGCAGACTTAGCCGCGACGCTGAAGCGCCACAGCCTGCCGGAGGCCTGGGCCACGGACCGCGACAGCGAGGCATGGAAGCCGGCGCCCTGGCGCGGCCCGAGCATCGAGGAGTTCGTCGAGCGCATGAACGACTTCGTTGGCGAGTACAACGAGCGCGAGGCGCGGCATAGGAAGAAAGCTGCGACAAGGTCGCGCGACGGGTTCGAGCTCTAGCGATTACGGCGCTTCGTCCATCAAAGAATCCGTCGCCAATGGACTTTAGAGAGGATCGTGAGAAGATCGTCGCGGATCAAGATTGATTGCCGGCCTCCATAGAAAGACGGATAATGCCTGCTGAAATGAATACGGAGATCCTTGAACAGGCCTTCGACGATCTCGGACAGATGGCCAGGGATAGCGGCCTCATATGCGAGATCGCCGTCTACGGCGGCGCATCGCTGATGCTCGCCACAGACGCCCGCGATGTCACGAAAGACGTAGACGCGGCTTTCCTGAAGGAAGGCGAGTTCATCGCGAACGCAGCCAAGACCATCTCGGGGAAGCGAGACCTGCCTCAGAATTGGCTAAACGAGGCAATCGCCCACATGGTCAACGGACGCGTCGGGCCGCCCTCGAAGTTGACGCTGTTCGGCGAATATCCTCGCGACGACAACGTCCCGGGCCTGCGCGTTCACCTCCCGACGCCGGAATATATCCTCGCCATGAAGCTGATCATCTCCCAGCGAGACGACATCGAGAAGGCAAGTCGAGATCGCGACGACGTCGTGAGCCTTATGCGCATCACGAAGAGGTGCGATAAGGAGAGCATGCTCGCGACCGTGAGAAACTTCTTCCCGACGGTGAAGGGCGTCGACCACCGGATCATCGCCCGCATCGAAGACGCCATTGCCAGAGAGACCGAAACGAGACCCCATGATACCAGCAGGCAGACCTGGAACGCTCAAAGAGGTCGTTAGAAGGACGCTGACCGGCGAGCAGAAGCTCGTCGTCGCGCTCAACGAGTTCCTCGACGAATTCTACGCCGATCCGGATGCTGCCAGCCGCTTGTCCCGAATCTCCGAGGAGCCAGCCCTGACGGAGCAACCCCACATCGACGCCTACATCGGCGCCGCTGGCGAGCATCTCGCGCGCCGCTGGCGGATCGGACTCCCGCCCGACTGGGTCGACAAGAAGAAGCGCTTCCTCAAGGAGCCCTGGTTCCCTCCTGGAGTCGATGCGGAAAAGCCCTTTCTCCTCGCCGAGAGCCCCATGGCATTCCGTCGGCGGATGCTGTTCGTTGAAGCCGAGCCGCTCCGGCGCCTGCGCATGCCGCACGACGAGCGCTGGTACGCGTATGAGCAACAGCGCACCGGCATCGACTGGCGAGAGCTCGATAAGACTCCTCTGCCAAGCCAAGAAGTCGTCTCGTCATAGGGCGTCAGGTATCTCACGTTCTCGAATTTCAATGGCGAACTATCCCGACTGGAACCAATCCGGGTCGGCATCCCGCCGATACACCGTCGTCATCGGAAGGGGACGTGGACTGGATCCAAGATCCATCGGCTTCGCCTGGGCCGGACGTGCAGGGAACATCTGTCAAGCCAAGGCGAAGGCGATGGCCGATGCAGACATGACGTGGCGGGTCCTCCTGGCCTTCTACGGCAAGAAACCCGTGCCATTCCCTTACACAATCCAGCTCGTGACCTCTGAGGACATGAGCTACAGCAACTTCATCGGCATCGGAAAACACGCCTACGTCGCGTTAGGCGAGACCGAAGGCGATCCGTCTGCCGTAGGCATCGCGGAAGAGCACGTCGTCGCAGCCGCCGATGCCGCGATGCGCTGCGCCTACAAAAAGGCCGTCCTGCCAACAGAGTCCGCGGATGTCTGGATGGACTATGGCTGGAGAAACCACGAAGAGATCTCCAAGGTCCTGATCCTCACGACGCATGTGCTCGTAAAATATCACACTCAGCGCTTAGACACGTTCTCGGTTCATGGCCCGCTACGAGCGGTCGCCATCGCCGCCGCGATGGCGATGAGCTACTTCGACTTCATGCCGCGTAGCACCGCTCCAATCGAGGTGCCGCGCAGTGCCACGCTGAGAGCGGCTGCAGTGCGATGGCGGGCCAAGCCCACGAGCGACGACGTAGCCATCGTCTGTTCGTTTCTCAGCAACGCCGGGCTAGCACTCGAAGCAAAAGCGTTCACGCGCGCCTACGAATGATCGCAGCCTATCCCACAGCGGCCTGAAAAACAGGTCTTTCGAACAGAAACAACCCCACAATTCAAACCGCATATCCCTAAAAATTCAACTTCCATCTCCTTTACAAAAGGTAAAAACACGATCGGATTTGCAGTCTTCCAACTCGCCGATTTCTGCCTCATATCCCCGTCCAATACGCCCACAAATGATATAGACGTTAGTCCTGATGGAATATTCTCAAGTCTTGTTTTAATCTCACCAGCACCGTTTATACAGACATGGATCTCAACAAAGCAAGCACTATTGATTTCATGTTCCGCAATTAGCTCGTAAAGGACATCTCGAGCGAGGTTATCTTCTACGAACAGCACGGCTTGACGCCTGGGTTGGAGACCGAGACGCGCCAAAATCTTTGTTTTCGATTCTATGCCAACAGGCAATATCGACTGCCTTCCAGCGCGCCGAATCGAAACCAGCGAACGATCCGGCACCTCTGAAGCAATAGTGGGAGAGTGCGTAGAAATAACAAGACACAGCTTAAGTTTTAAAGTATATCTCGCAAGCAAACCAAATATTGCAAAATGACTCAGCGGCGGAAGATGAGCTTCAGGTTCTTCAATTATAAGAATACTATAAGGAGGCGCCGTGGAAATAACCCATGCAAGATAAAATACAGAAAGCTCCCCTGTCGCCATCGAATTTGAATTGTAAATCAGGCCATCCATTTCAACTTCAAAAATTGGCACGTTTCTATCACCAATCTCTGTTTCATAAAATGAAATTCTATCATAAGACTTAGAGCAAACCAAAGAAACCAAATCGACCAAGCTTCTATCAAAAAACTTCCGACCTGCTCCTTCTTTAAGTACGTCGAAATCCTCATCCGCAAGCGCAAACTGAATCTCCGCAGTTCTCGCCTCAAGTCCCACAAAACGGACTCCCGTCTGAACTCCTGCCGGAGCCTGATCTAATGTAAATATCCCTCTGTAATCCCCCTTCATTTCAGCTGGAAACGCGACATTCACCTCAGCAAAAGCCCCGGATAATCGACTCATATTCCTCGGCGCGGGGTCATCTTCGCCGCGGAGCGACGAATAGAGTAGCTCCAACAGCGTTGTTTTTCCGACACCTGTTCCACCGCAGATGACCAAGAAGCCTCCTTTTGGATTGATAACACAATCTGCAAAGCCGGAGAGGTTCTTGATTCTAAACGATTCGATAGATGGAGCCGCTGCTTTGTGACGAGAGCTGAGATCTTCTCGCAGTTTATTGAGTTCAGCCAATCGCACGGCGCGACTCCCACTGGCGCGCTAAGCGATACTCCGCCATTGCGCGCTCCGCTACGTCGCTTGGAAATTCCGATAAAATATACAGAGTACTATTTACAACCTCAATCCGATCGCCAAGAGTCGGAGAATGCCTTAAGAATGATGGGTAAGCAGCAACGAAAGAAACAGCAAGGCACATATCTCTCAAAACCACAGAGGCAGTATCATTCACGCGAGAAGAGGCTCGATCGTTAAATATCGAAGCAATAACCTCCAGCGTTCGAACCCCCACGCTATCACTCAACCTAGATTTTAACCAACTGGTGTCACTCAGTCCGAGTCGAACAGCTTCGAATGCAGCAAAAAACTCCGAAAAATCGGATTGCGCTTCTTCGCTTTGCCCGACTCCATAATATGAATAAAAATACAACCAGGAGAATAAGCTAGCTTTATTAAGCCGAGTTCTAACGTTATTTACAATTATTAATTTAGATATCGCAAATATTGAACGCGCAATTCGATCTAGAATGCCGGACGGAAACGAATTTCCGGCCCTATATCGTCTCTCGAGCACGCTAGCTGTAACCTTCTCACTTAAAGATCCAAGTTCAAGATAAATTGCAACGCGCGCGATAGTGTCGTCAAAATTCATGCGAGCATTAGTAAAACCGATACCATAGCCTGATATCTGTTCTTCTAAAAGGCGTACTAAATCACGAACCTGATTACGAGGCGCCCCTATCAAAGCATTTCGCTGCTCAGCAGCAGTCAATGCCGTCAGCTGATTCAGTCTGAAAAATAGCTCGCCCGGTTCCTCTGGATTAAAATCCCTAAGCCTGACCGTAGTTATTGTAAATCGACGAAATTTTGACTTTATTCTTTCAGGTAGCTGCGAGTAAAATGAACCGTGAAGAGATATTATTTCTTCGTCTTCCGGCTCAATGCGACCGTCTACTGTAAATCTATCCTCCATAAAATCGATTATTGCTCTAAGCCTTTGCTGACCGTCAAGAATTTCCTCTCGGTCAAATTCATCTACTACCACAATGTGAATGGCTGGCACATACCATTGCCGCAAAATCGTATCGATGAGGCGCCGCTTCTTTGACTCAGCCCACACTTGGCCGCGTTGGAAACTCGGCTGTAGATCGATCTCGCTTCGCCGGACTTTATCGACAAGGGTCGAAATATCGACGGAGGATTGGTCTATTCGCATTGCACGCTCAGAGTCCGGGTTCTCGACAACCGCACCATAGCGCTCTTAGCAGGCTCGCACAGCTAAGAGAAAGCGCCGAAACCGAATCCACGACTGAAGTTTATCCCCGCCTCCCACACCGCCCTTACTCTGCCACCACCTCACCCCCGAGGGGCAGCCATCCGGAAGGCAAGCCGTTGGTGGGCTGTCTCTTATACACATCTGACGCT
>NZ_LSKN01000234.1:0-222 GCF_001557075.1 Methylobacterium sp. CCH7-A2 | reverse complement strand
GCGTTACTGAGTGTTATCCGTCGCTGGCATCTGCGAGACCGGATGCCGATCCGGGAGATCGCGCGGCGCACTGGCTTGTCGCGGAACACGATCCGCAAGTATCTGCGCAGCGGCGCGGTAGAGCCGCGGTTTCGGGTTCCCGAGCGTTGCAGCAAGCTGGACCCGTTTGCTGAGAAGCTGTCGCATTGGCTGCGGATCGAGGCTGCCAAGTCGCGCAAACAG
>NZ_LSKN01000233.1:0-1438 GCF_001557075.1 Methylobacterium sp. CCH7-A2 | reverse complement strand
AGATGGTGTTCTTCTTCTCGCTGCAGACGCCGCGCTTCACCGGCGGCGAGGACGGGATCCAGGCGGTGCCGCGCGGGCATCTGTTCGGGATGATCAGCCTCGCCGACGACCGGACGCTGTACTGGCTCGTCGCGGCGATCTTCATGGCGGGGCTGCTCGCGATCTACCGCATCATCCACTCGCCCTTCGGCCAGGTCTGCAAGGCGATCCGAGACAACGAGCCGCGCGCGATCTCGCTCGGCTATCGCGCCAACCAGTACAAGCTCGCCGTCTTCGTGCTCTCGGCCAGCCTGGCGGGGCTCGCCGGCGCGACCAAGGCGATCGTCTTTCAGCTCGCCTCGCTCACCGACGTGCACTGGTCGATGTCGGGCGAGGTGGTGCTGATGACGCTGGTCGGCGGGCTCGGCACCGTCTTCGGGCCGATCGCGGGCGCGCTCGTCATCGTCTCGATGCAGAACTATCTCGCCTCGCTCGGTGCCTGGGTGACGGTGGTGCAGGGCGTGATCTTCGTGATCTGCGTGATGACCTTCCGCGAAGGCATCGTCGGCGTGATCTCGAAATGGATCCGGAAGCCGCTTTAGGTTTTTTGCTCCCGCAACAGACGCCGTCATCCTGGGCGAGCGAAGCTCGGCCGGGATCCATCATGAGGCGCCGCCGAACCCTATGATGGATCCCGGGCTTCGCGGCTTCGCCGCTCGCCCAGGATGACCATGAGGTTCCGGGGAAGAAGCCCCCCTACTTCACCAGCTTGAGCACCTCGCGGAAGCGGGGATGCCCAGCGCTCCGCAGCCATTCGAAGATCACCATCTCGGTCGTGACGATCTCGGCGCCGTGGCGGGCGAGGCGGGCGAGCGCGGCATCCTTCGACTCCGGGCGCCGCGAGCCGGTCGCGTCCTGGACCAGCGTGACGCGGCGGCGATGGGCGAGCAGGGAGAGCGCCGTCTGTCCGACGCAGACATGCGCCTCGCAGCCGCAGAGCACGATCTGCCCGTCGCCCTCTAGCGCCTCCAGAAAGGCGCCCTCGGCACAGGCGTCGAAGCTCATCTTGGCGATGACGGGGCCTGCGCCCGCCAACTCAGGCACCGTGCCGCCGAGCCCCGCCGGGTTCTGCTCGGTCATCAGCACGGGCACGCCGAGCAGGCCGGCCGCGGCGACCAGCTTCTGCGCATGGGCGACGAGGGCCGCCCCCTCATGGATCGCCGGCATCAGCCGCGCCTGGAAATCGATGATGACGAGCGTGGAGTCGCTGGCGCTGAGCAGGGGCATCGGCCTCGTCCGGTTGGAGCGATCATAGCGGGCCTCCGCCGCACCGAAAGCCCCGGCCGGCTCACGCCGCGGGGTTTTTGGGTCTTGAAGCGGATCCGAGGGGATGCGCTGGACGATGGTGGCGTCGCAGTCGACGGCTGCGTGCCGATGTCGATGTCGAATGTCGTGTCGA
>NZ_LSKN01000232.1:0-438 GCF_001557075.1 Methylobacterium sp. CCH7-A2 | reverse complement strand
TCACATAGGTCGCGTCGATCCAGAGATAGGGCCAGTCGCCCTCGATCGGCCGGTCGAGGAAGGCCTGCACCCGCTCGTCGATCTCCTCGCAGAGCCGCGACACTTGGCTCTTGGAGATGCCGCTCATCCCCATCGCCTTGACCAGATCGTCGACCGAGCGGGTCGAGATGCCCTGGATGTAGGCCTCCTGGATTACCGCCGTCAGCGCCTTCTCGGCCATCCGGCGCGGCTCGAGGAAGCCGGGGAAGTAGCTGCCCTTCCTCAGCTTGGGGATGCGCAGTTCGACCGTGCCGGCGCGCGTCTCCCAATCCCTATCGCGATAGCCGTTGCGCTGCGCCAGGCGCTCCGGGCTCTTCTCGCCGAAGCCGGCGCCGGTCAGGCTACCGACCTCCAGCTCCATCAGGCGTTGCGCGGCAAAGCCGATCATCTCGCGCAAAA
>NZ_LSKN01000231.1:0-33293 GCF_001557075.1 Methylobacterium sp. CCH7-A2 | reverse complement strand
TTCACCCCTGATTTGGGAATCCCTCCCGATTCAATCAGATCGGGTTCCGCTCTAGCTCGCCATTTTGGGCAAGACGAGCTTTTCGTCATGCTGCCCGCCAAATAAGCAGAAGCCCCGCAAAGCGGGGCTTTCATGCCTTCAAAATCGACGAAGCCGACGAGCATCGGCCTGTGTGTCTTTCAGGCCACGCTGGCGGCGCCGCTCAGCGGGTGGCCGGCTGGCTCGCGAAGGCGGCGGCCGGTTCGTCGACCCGGCTTGTCCGCAACCGGTCCGCGCGGCGCGGCGGCAGGGGCGCGACGACCTCGGTCGGGGAAGTCGGAACGACGGAGGCGACGGGGGCGGAGGCATTCTGCTCGGCGGGCCGCGTGCCGATCACCGGCACGAAGCTCAGGGCCCGGCGGTAGAAGGGTTCGCTCTCCGCCGAGGCGGTGCCGAAGGAACCGGTGGCAACGGGCTCCTGCGTGCCGGTGCCCGGCTGGACGCGGGCGAGCTGGGTCGTGGCGGTCGCCGCCGGGGCGGCGCGAGGCGCCTCGGCGCGGGCCGGCTCGGAGCGAGAGGCTTCCGGCTTGGCGGCGGGCTCGGTCGCGGCAGCGGCGACGGCGGCCAGAACGACCTCGTTATCGGCCGACTCAGCCCGGATCGTGGTCTTCGCCCTGCCCTTGTCGTCGAGCACGACGACGCGGGGGCCGCTCGTCAGCGCGTCCGGCCGGCTGACGCCGACATCGCGCGAGCCCCAGGAGGCGGTGCGGTTCAGGCTGTCGGAGCCATTCGCGACGAGGGTGCGCTTGAAGGAACCGTGCTGGTCGCCGTCGTCATAGATCAGCTTGATCGCCGGCGTGCCCTTGGCAACCAGGGCCGCGACCTGCGTCTCGTCCTGCTGGCGCTTGCGCTGCACGGCCTGGACAACACTCGCATCGCCATTGCCGTTGAAGACGTAACGGCCGCCATTCACGGCGACCTGCGGCTCGTCGCCGGTGACGTCGAAATAGTCCGTGCCTTCCTTCAGATTCTTCCAGAAGGCGATGTTGGGATCGAGGCGATGCTTGGCGAGGTTCTCCGGCGTCATCCGGAAGGGCAGCGCCTGCATCTGCACCGCCCGCTGGCCGCCGTTATGGGCCTCGCGGACGAGCGCGTAGATCTCGCCCATCTGGTCGTCGGTCATCGAATAGCAGCCGGCCGAGGAGCAGGCGCCATGCACCATCAGATGCGAGCCGGTGCGACCATGGGCCCGGTCGAAGGCGTTCGGGTAGCCCATGTTGAAGGAGACATAATAGGACGAGTTCGGGTTCATCTGCGCCGGGGAGATGGCGTAGAACCCTTCCGGGGCCATGCGATCGCCCTCGCGGACCTTCGGGCCGAGTTGCCCGGACCAGCGGCACATCGGATAGGTCTTCAGCAGGGCGTACTGGCCGTTGGCCTTGCGCTTCCAGATCTCGAGCTCCGACTCCTTCTTGTAGGAGCGGATCAGGATCGGCTGATCCTTGCTCATGCCCTTTTCGGACATCAGCGCGTAGGTCGCGGCCGGGATCGGGATGTTGTGGCGGGCGGAACCGCGATACCGATCCTCCTCGCAGGCCGCCAGGGACAGTGCAACGAAAGCCACGAGCGCGAATTGCTTCAATGCCACGTCGTCATATCCTCGAAGGGCCGGCCAAGGCACGACCTCTGACTTCGCAAGACGGCCAAATTGTGCCCGTCCCTGCGTTGTAGAAGCGTTAGCCTTGAAGCTTTCTTACCATGACCGCGCGCCGGATGGCCATGGTCAAGACGGAGTTAAGCGTCGAAAGCCGGTCGGGATCAGAGCGATCGGCCGATGGCCAGGAACTTTTCGGCGCGCCGATCGACCAGTTCATCCGGAGAAAGCCCCGCCATCTCGCTCAGCGCGGACGCCAACGCCTCGCCGGCCCGTGCGATCACGGCCTCGCGGTCGCGATGGGCGCCGCCGGTCGGCTCGCTGACGATCCGATCGATGATGCCGAACTTCAGGAGGTCCTGCGCGGTGATCTTCATGCCTGTCGCGGCGTCCTGGGCACGAGCGGTGTCGCGCCAGAGGATCGAGGCGGCGCCTTCCGGCGAGATCACCGAATAAATCGCATGCTCCAGCATCATCACGCGGCTGGCGGCGGCGATGGCGATGGCGCCGCCCGATCCACCCTCGCCGATGACGAGCGCAATGCTCGGCGTGCGCAGGCCGAGCCAGGTCTCGGTCGAGCGGGCGATTGCCTCGGCCTGGCCGCGCTCCTCCGCCTCGATGCCCGGATAGGCGCCGGCGGTGTCGACGAAGCTCAGCACAGGCAGGCCGAAACGGTCCGCCATCTCGACCAGCCGGACCGCCTTGCGATAGCCCTCGGGTTTGGCCATGCCGAAATTGTGCCGGATGCGCGTCTCGGTCGAATCACCCTTTTCCTGGCCGATGACGCAGACCGGCTCGCCGCGGAAACGGCCGAAGCCGCCGACGATGGCCTCATCCTCGCCAAAGGCGCGGTCGCCGGCGAGCGGCGTGAATTCTTCGATCAGTGCGGCGCAGTAGTCTTTGAAATGCGGGCGCTGCGGATGGCGGGCCACCAGCGTCTTCTGCCACGGCGTCAGGGCGGTGTAGAGTTCCTTCAGCGCCTGGGCGGCCTTGGCGTCGAGCCGGCCGATCTCGTCGGCCAGCGCATAGCCCTCGCCCTTGGCCTGGAGGGCCCGCAATTCGTCGGCCTTCGCCTCCAATTCGGCGACCGGTTTTTCGAAATCGAGATAGCTTCGCATCGTGGTCCAGTTCAGGTTCCGCGCCGGGAGGTCCCTGCGCATCGAGCGTCATGCGGAACCGGGCTCGCGAAAAGCGGCGGACCTTGGTCGCGCGGCGGGTTCTTTGTCAACCCGGCGGGGGACTGTCGGGATCCCTCCCGATCCGGGGTGCGGGGGTCGGTTGCGGGAGCAGGATCGGCCGGAAGGCGAAGCTGCGCCGCGTCGCCCGCAGCGGCACGCGGCGATAGACCTGCTTGGTCGCGTCGATGACGTGGACGCCGGCGAAAGGCAGCGAGAGGCCGGCGCCCATGCGCTCCCAGGCGGCAGCCGAGCGCATCAGCAGGCGCTGGCGCAGCGGCGGGACGTAGAGCGCCTCGCGCCAGCCCTCGGGCGAGAACTCGGCCGAGCGCATCAGCGCCTCGAGCTGGCTGCGGCTGAACGGACGGCCCTGGCCGAAAGGCGTGCCGTCCATCCGGGCCCAGAGGCCGCGGCGGTTCGGCACGACGAGAATCATGCGCCCGCCAGGGGAGAGCACGCGGCCGACCTCCTCGATCAGATCGTCGGGGCTTTCGGTCTCCTCCAGCGCATGGACGAGGACGACGCGGTCGATCGAGGCGGTGGGCAGAGGCAGCAGCGTGGGCTCGACCAGCGCGGAGGCGGAGAGGCCCTGATGCGGCCAGTTCACCACGCCCTGCGCGGCCGGCATGAAGGCGATCACCCGCTCCGCATCCATGCCGAGAACGGAGAGATAGGGGGTGGCGTAGCCGAGACCGAGCACGCGCTGGCGGGCGCAGTCGGGCCAGAAGCGCAGCATGGCCGTGCCGATGAAGCGCCGCGCGACATGGCCGAGCGGGCTGGCGTAGAAACTGCGCAGATCGGCGACGTCGAGCGGCATGCCCGGGGGAGATGTGATGCCGCCGCCGGCTCCGCAAGGGCCGCAGCCCGCGCGCGCGCCGGCGGGCTGGCGTCGGCGGGCGGCATTGGCTATGCGCGACGGGAAACGCTTTTCCGGAGGCCCCGATGGCGCTCGATCTCCACGTCTTCCGCACGCTCTCCGACAATGCGGGCGCGCTAATCCACGATCCCGCCAGCGGCGCTTGTGCCGCCATCGACGTGCCCGATGCCGGCCAGGTCATGGCCGAGGCGAAGGCGCAGGGCTGGACGATCAGCGAGATCTTCGTCACCCACGCCCATGCCGATCACACCCAGGGTGTCGCGGCCGTGAAGCAGGCGACCGAGGCGAAGGTCTGCGGGCCCGCCGATGCCGCCGGCCAGGCGCCGCTCGACCGCATTCTGGCCGAGGGTGACACCGTCTCCTTCGGCGGGGCGAGCTTCGAGATCTGGCACACGCCCGGCCATTCGGACGGGCATCTGAGCTTCGTCTCGCGCGGCGAGAAGCTCGCCTTCGTCGGCGACGTCGTCTTCGTGATGGGCTGCGGGCGCGTCCAGCCCGGCCAGATGGCGGCGATGTGGACCTCGCTGTCGCGGCTGATGGCGCTCCCGGGCGATACCCGCCTGCTCGGCGGCCATGACTACACGCTCTCCAACGCGCGCTTCGCCGTCGCAATGGAGCCGGCCAATGCCGCGTTGACGGCGCGCCTCGCGGAGGCCGAGGCGTCGAAGGCGGAGGGTCGCTTCTGGGCATTGACGACAGTCGCGCAGGAGGCTGCGACCAACCCCTTCTTCCGCGCCGGGGAGGGGGCACTCGCCGCCGCCGTCGGGCTCGTCGGCGCGCCGGCGGGCGAGGTTTTCGCCGCGCTGCGTGAAGCCAAGAACCGGTTCTAGGGAGCAAGCGATGACGCTGAACGGCCTGACGGCAGCCGAGGTGATCCGGCTGCTCGAGCTGAAGCCGCATCCCGAGGGCGGACATTACCGCGAGACCTTTCGGGACCCCAAGGAGATCGACGGCCGCAGCACCGGCACCGCGATCTACTATCTGCTCGATATCGGCGAGACCTCGGAATGGCACCGCTGCGACGCGGCCGAGATCTGGCACCACTATGCCGGGGCGCCGCTGGTGATCAGCGTCTCGCCCAACGGGCACGATGCCTCGGCCCATCATCTCGGCAGCGACCTCGCGGCCGGGCAGCGGCCGCAGTTCGTGGTACCGGCCGGCTGCTGGCAGAGCGCGACCTCGCTCGGCGCCTGGACGCTGGTCGGTTGCACGGTGGCGCCGGGCTTTTCCTTCGCGGGTTTCGAGATGGCGCCGCCCGGCTGGCGGCCGACCCCGCGGAAGGCGGGACAGAGGTGAGGACGATGGCGACGGACATGGCGCGGGGCGCGGATACGGATCTCGTGCTCGCTTGCGAACGGCGCATCGTCAACGCCTGGCCCTCGCCGGCGACGCTGCTGATCGACGACTGGGTGGTGCGCTTCGCGGGCGGCTATTCCGGCCGGGCGAACTCAGCCTCGCCGCTGAAACCCGGTGCCGAACTCAGCGAGAACACGCTCGCGTTGATCGAGGAACTGTTCCGGTCCGACGGGCTGCCGCCCTGCATCCGTCTGACGCCGCTGGTCGGCGCGGCGACGCTGGCGATGGTGAAGGAGCGCGGCTATGTCGTGCGCGACGCCTCCTTCGGGCTGATCCGTTCGCTCGACGACGTCACGGCCGAAATCGAGCCGGACCTGCAAATCGAGGCGCGGCCGAGCGCCGACTGGATCGCCGGCGTGGCGGCGCGTCAGACCGGCATCAAGGCGGATGCCGGCAAGCTGGCGGCAATCGTCGAGGGCGTGCGGCTGCCGGCGGCCTTCGCGACCTGGCTGATCGCGGGCGAGCCGGTGGCCTATGGCATGAGTGTGGCCGAGCGCGGCATGGCCGAGATCGGCAGCGTCGTGGTCGATCCCGCCCATCGCGGCCAGGGCCTGGGACGGCGGCTGATCGCCGGTCTCATGGGCTGGGCTCGGGCCATGGACTGCCAGCAGGCCTATCTCCAGGTCGACCAGACCAACGCCGTCGCTAATGGGCTCTATCGGTCGATGGGGTTCCAGCACCTCTACGCCTACGAGACGCGGGTGCTCGAGCTGGCGGGATGAATGGGCGTCATTCTCGGGCGAAGCGAAGCGCAGACCCGAGAATCTCTGGCGGGAGATGCTCGGGTCTTCGCCCAAGCATGACGCGGTTGCCCTCAGCCCAGGCTGGCGCGCTTCATGAAGGCGCCGCCCTTCATGATCAGCGGCATATGCCTGCCCTGGCGGGTCAGCAGCGAGAGATCCTTCAGCGGGTCGCCGTCGACGACGATCAGGTCGGCATGAGCGCCGGGCGCGATCGTGCCGATCTTGCCCTCGAGCTTCAGCAGCTTCGCCGCGACATGGGTTGCCGAGGCAATGACCTCATGGGCCGGCAGGGCCCGGCCGCGGATGACGAATTCCTCGGACTGGTATTTGTGCATGTCGCCCAGCAGGTCCGAACCATAGGCCATGGCGAGGCCGGCCTTCTTCATGATCGCGAGCGAGTTCATGCCGGCCGAGCGGACGACATCGACCTTGGCGACGGAATCCGGCGGGAAGCCGAGCTTGGGGCCGTCGGAGACGAGCTTGTCATAGGTGACGAGGGTCGGCACCGCGACGGCGCCCTTCGAGGCGGCGAGCTTGGCCGTCTCGGCCTCGATCAGGTTGCAATGCTCGAGCGAGTGGACACCGGCCTCGACGCAGCGGCGGATCGCCTCGTCGGTGTAGACATGGGCGGAGACATAGGTGCCCGCCATCCGCGCCTCCTCGACGATCGCTTCCAGCTCGCTGACCGAGAAGCCGAGGAAGTGGATCGGGTCCGTCGGCGAGGCGCAGCCGCCATTGGCCATGATCTTGATGAAGTCGGCGCCGCCCTTCATTTCCTCGCGGGCGGCGCGGCGGACCTGGTCGAGCCCGTCGCAGATGCGGCCGAGCGCGCCGAGGCGGTGGCGGGTCAGCGGCGTCGCCGTGTCATCGTAGCGGCCGCGGAAATCGGCATGGCCGCCGGTCTGGCTCAGCGCCTTGCCGGAGATGACGAGGCGCGGCGTCGGGAAATGGCCCTCCTCGGTCGCCTGCTTGAGGCCGAAATCGGCGCCGCCGACATCGCGCACCGTGGTGAAGCCGCGCATCAGCATCTCGCGCATGATCACGAAGGAGCGGGCCGTCACCAGCGAATCCGGCAGCTGCGCGTTGCGGCCGAGATCGGCGACGCCGGCGACGACATGGACATGGGCGTCGATCAGGCCCGGCATCAGGGTCTTGCCCTTGAGATCGACGACCTTGGCCTTGGCCGAGGACACGGCCTTGCCGACCTCGCGGATCGTGCCGCCCTCGACGAGGACGCTGACGGGGGCGCCGGCCTCCGGCGCGGTGCCGTCGACGATGCGGGCATTGGTGAAGAGCGTGCTGGCCATGATGGTGGTCTCGACAGGAGGAGGTGGAACTCAGCGGATCAGGAGGGCGGTGCCCCAGAGGCCGACGGCAAAGACGGTGTGGCCGACGATATTCAGGGCCCGTACCGTGTTGGCATTCGCGCGTTTCGAAGCGGCGATGCCAGCGCCCATGCCAGGCTGGAGGATGAACCAGCCGCAGCCGACTGTGGCGAGGCCGACGATCAGCGCCGGCAGGAAGGCCGGGTTGCGGAGCCAGCCGGCGCCCCAGATGAAGACGACGATGCCCGCGAAGAGGACGCCGACGGCGTAATGCGCAATCCAGCCGATGGCCAGCTCGTTGCGGACCGGCTCCGAGCGCGCGATGTCCTCATGCAGAACGCGTCCGCGTGGCAGATGCGCGAACCAGCGGCCGACGAGCGCCCAGTTCGGCAGGGGTAGCCCGAAGAGGCGGTTGAGCAGGAGCGCCCAGACGTCCAGCAGCGCAGTGGCTCCGATGCCGACAAGCACCGTCCTGACCAAAGAATCCATCCGATCATCCCCCCTGCGGGCCCGAGGCCGCCCCGCTCGCGCCGGTTCGTGGCGTCGTTCTGCGACGGCAGCCATGGAGCGGAGAACCGGCCGTCGGGTCAACCGCGCAAGCGGCGCCGGGCGCCGCGGCCGGTGCAGGCAGGCCATGCGCGCCACGCCGCCCTGCATCCGCGGAACCGGGCGTCTCGTCTCGGGTTGCCCTCCCGAAGCAAATCGGGGGGACCGACATGGGGACAGCCACGGCAGGGACGAGCCGGAGGACGGAAGCGCGGCCGCAGGGACCGCATGGTTCGCTCGAACTGCCTTCCGTTACCATCACCGGCTACAATGTCGAGATCCGCGACGGGGATGGCTTCGTCGGCGACAAGGCGAGCCGGGGCGCGTTCGTCGCGCATCTCGACGCGTTGCGCCGGCACTTGCGCGAGCAGAATGGTGATCCGCTCGAGGGCAAGTCGGCCGAGATCAGCAAGAGCGATCTGGACGCCCTGCTGAAGGACGGCGACCCGCGTGAGGCGGCCCTCGTTCTCAGTGCGATCGAGCGCTTCGCGCAGTCGCTCGCCTTCGTGATCCGCCGCTTCGTGCGGCTGAAGAGCTGGGCCACGGTCGAGCGCATCGTGGTCGGGGGCGGCTTCCGCGAGAGCCGGGTGGGCGAGCTGGCGATCGGGCGCGCCGGCATCATCCTCAGCACCGACGGGCACAGCATCGATCTCGTGCCGGTCAGCCACCATCCCGACGAGGCCGGGCTGGTCGGCAGCGCCCATCTCGCGCCGAAATGGATCTTCGAGGCCTTCGACAGCCTGGTGGCGGTCGATATCGGAGGCTCCAACATCCGCGCGGGCATCGTCGAGCTGCGTCAGGGCAAGGCGCCCGACCTCAGCAGGGCGCGGGTGTCCTCCTCCGAGCTGTGGCGCCATGCCGATGAGGAGGTCAGCCGGGACAAGGCGATCGTGCGGCTGGGCGAGATGCTGAAAGACCAAGTCAAGCAGGCCAAGAAGGACGGCTTGCGGGTCGCGCCCTTCATCGGCATCGGCTGCCCGGGAATGATCGAGCCGGACGGGACGATCGACCGCGGGGCCCAGAACCTGCCGGGCAATTGGGAGAGCAGCCGGTTCAATCTCGTTGAGTGCGTGCGGGAGATGATGCCGACCATCGGCGAGCACGAGACGCTGGTGACGATGCACAACGACGCCGTGATCCAGGGCCTCAGCGAGATGCCGGCCATGCAGGACGTCGAGCACTGGGCCGTGCTGACGATCGGCACCGGGCTCGGCAATGCGACCTACCGCAACCGCGCGAAGCCCCAGCGCGGCGGCAAGAAGGACGAAGGCAAGGGCGGCACGGGGAAGAACTCCCGCAAGGACTGATGCGGGCCCAGGCCTGCCATTGATCCAGTCCTGCCATGATGATGTCCGGTTTGGCATGGAAGGAAGCGTCGCCGCCCGGCGGCACCTTCCCCCTACCGGATGACTGCCGCTTGCCGTTCGAACGCTTCTCACCGCCTTTGCCCGTCGGGGTCAGCCTTGCCCGCGCTTGCCTTGCGGACGCAGCTGTGGCGACGGTCAAGCCAGCAGCGAATCATCCTTCCGAGCGAGGCCCGACCGTGATGGCAGCGCGCAACGGGCCCATTCCCGTTCCTCAGCCGGCGCCGGGGCGCGGCATCCTCCTGCTGTTGGCCATGCTGCTGGCGCTGTTCGGCGCCTTCCAGGCTTTCGCCCAGCAGCCCGCGGCCGATCCGTCCTCGCCACGGGCGCGGCTGGATGCGATCCGCTATGAGCTGACCCAGATCGAAGCGACGCTGGCCGCGCCGACAGCCAGCGAGGCCGAGCTGCAGCGCCAGCGCATGCGGTTGCAGCCTTCGCTCGACCAGCTGCGCCAGCTCATCGATGAGCAGGCCCCGCGCGTCGAGCAAGCCAAGATCCGCCTCGACCAGCTGGGGCCGAAGCCCGATGCGTCCGCGCCGCCCGAGAGCGCCGAGGTTCTGCGCGAGCGCGAAGCGCGGACCAAGGCCTTCGCCGATGCCGACGAGACGATGAAGATCGCGCGCGCCGCCTTTCTCCAGGCCGAGCAGCTGCAGACTGCGATCGGCGATCGTCGTCGCGCGCTCTTCACGCAGGCGTTGTTCGCCGCCGGGCCGAGTGTGCTCAGCCCGGACATGTGGGGCAATGCGCTGTCGACTGTGCCGGAGGATTTACGGGCCTCGGGCTACATCTTCGGCGGCTGGCTCTCGGGTTTCAGCGATGCGATGTCCAGTGTCCGAGGCGGGCTCATCCTCCTCGCTTTCGGTGGAGCGCTGCTGCTCTACTATCTGCGCCGGCGTTATCTGCCGCGCTTCAAGGCGCGCTTCAGCAATGCGCAGTCCGGCGACAGCCTGCATTGCCTCTATATCGCACTCGCCCATGTCGTTGCGGGCGCTGCGCCGCCGGCCCTGGCGAGCTGGCTGATCTACGCCGCCCTGAATACGGCGGGGCTGCTGCCGCCGCGCATCCAGCCTGTCGTTGCGGCCATCGTCGCCGGCCTCGCCGTCGTCGCCTTCATCCAGGCCCTGCTGGATGCGCTGTTCGCGCCCAGCCAGCCCCATCGCCGCCTCGTCAGCGTGATGGACCGGACCGCGTTCACCGTCGTCTGGCTCGGAACCTCGCTGGCAGCCGTGCTGGCGGTGAGCAAGGTGCTCGAGGCCTGGCTGACTGCGATCGCGGCGGGCCTCGCGGTCTCGATCATCCTGCGGAGCATCCTCGTCGTCGTTTTTGCGGTGACGCTCGTCGTCGGGCTCTACCGGCTGCGTGACAATGAAGAGATCGAGGAGGAGGCCTGTCTCGGCCCCTACGTCGCCGTCGAGGGGGCGAGCCTCGGGCCGATCCGCATCCTGGGCTGGATCATCGGCCTGACGCTCTCCCTCGCCGTCCTCGGCGGCTATGTGATCTTCGCCTCGTTCCTGATGGAGCAGGTGATCTGGATCGCCATGGTCGCCTGCAGTGTCCTGCTGACCTACCAGCTCGTCGACCAAGGCATCCCCCACGCCATGACCGGCAAGGGTCGCCTCGCCCTGACGCTGAAGGCCGGCCTCGGCATCCGTGCCCACACGCTCGAGAAGATCGCGGTGATCACCGCCGGCGTGCTGAAGCTGATGCTGGTGGTGATCGCCTTCCTGCTGATTCTGGCACCCTGGGGGCTGGAATCGACGGATTTCTTCACCTCGCTGCGGGCGGCCTTCTTCGGCTTCCAGGTCGGCGGGGTGACGATCTCGCTGTCGTCGATCATCTTCTCCGGCCTGCTCTTCGCCGCCGGCCTGACCGCGACCCGCTCGCTGCAGGGCTGGCTCGAGGTCAAGTTCCTGCCGACGACGCAGCTCGATACGGGTCTGCGGAACTCGATCACCACGGCAGCCGGCTATGTCGGCTATCTCGCGGCGGTGGCGCTGGCGGTCTCGGCGCTCGGGCTCAGCTTCGAACGCCTGACGCTGGTGGCGAGCGCGCTCTCGGTCGGCATCGGCTTCGGCCTGCAATCCGTGGTGTCGAACTTCGTCTCGGGGCTGATCCTGCTCTGGGAGCGGCCGATCCGCGTCGGCGACCAGGTCGTGGTCGGGGATGCCGAGGGTATCGTCAAGAAGATCAATGTCCGCTCGACCGAGATCGCCACCTTCGACCGCTCATCGGTGATCGTGCCGAACTCCAACCTCGTCTCCGGCGTGGTGCGCAACCGCGTCCGTAACGACCGCACCGGGCGCATCCTGATCTCGCTGTCGGTGCCGCGCAGCCTCGATGCCGGCGAGGTCCGGGCGATGCTGAACGAGGTCGCCAATGCTCATGGCGATGTCATGCAGAAGCCGCCTCCGGCGATCCTGTTCAAGAAGATCGGCACGGCGACGATGGATTTCGATCTCGTCTGCGTGGTGGCGGATGTCGACATCGTCGGGCGCGTGACCAGCGATCTCAACTTCGCCATCCACAAGCGCCTCACCGAGATGGAGCCGGCTGCCGGCACGCCGGAGCTGCTCGTGAAGGGGCTGGAGGGCGTCGAGCAGTCGCTCGGCAGCATCGCCGCCGCGGTGACGCGCGAAGCGGCATCGCCGCCGCGCCTGCCCCCGGAGGCGAAGCCGGCGCCCGCGCGTTCGCGCCGCCGCCCAGGGCCGCCGCTCGAGGAGGAGGAGAGCGAGGCCGCCCCCGCGCCACCGCCGCCCGCGCCTCCCGAACCCGCCAAGGACGACAGCAAGGAATGATGCGATGGATTGCCTCCTGCGCGGCGCGGCGAAAGCCCGGTCGATGAGCTGCCCCGCTCTGCTCGCCGGAGCGCTCGCCCTGATGGGCGCCGCCGGCTGCACCGAGCCGGCGCGCACCGGCCAGCCCGCCTTTTATCGCGATCTCGGCTCGGCCTCGGCACGGGTCGATACCGGCGAAGCCCGGGCCATGATCTCGGCCTATCGGCTCAATGCCGGGCTGAACACGCTGACGCTCGACCCGGCCCTCGTTGCCGCCGCACAGCAGGAGGCGGACGCCATGGCCGCGGCCGACCGGCCGGCGCAGGCGGAAGCCGTGAAGGCACGGCTCGCACGCGCCGGACAGACCGGGGCGGAGGCCAATCTCTCGGCCGGTTATCGCCGGCTGGCGGAGGCCTTTTCGGGCTGGCGCGACTCGCCCCAGCACGACCGGGTGATGAAGACACCGGGCGCGACGCGCATGGGGATCGCCACGGCCTATGCGCCGGGCTCGAAATACCAGGTCTACTGGGCGCTGATCCTCGCGCCCTGATCGAAGGCGATGCGGCGCTCCCTCGCGGGGGGGCGTCGGGCGCTGCTCGCGAAAGCGCCGTCGCAGAGCACAAGCGGCGGCGTCCCGCTTGCCCGGGCCGCTGCGTCAGCTAAAGCTGGCGGCCATGTCGCTTTTCTCGATCTATGCGCGTGTCCTCGGCGAGCTCGGCCCGGAGCGGCGCCTCGGAATCATCCTGGCGCTCGCCAATGTCCTGCTCGCTGCTGCCGCCTTCGCCGAGCCGATGCTGTTCGGCGCGCTGATCGACAAGCTGACCAGCATCCAAGGCGCGGGGCTGAAGCTGAGCTGGGCCGATATCGGGCCGCTGATCCTGGCATGGGCCGGATTCGGCCTGTTCACCATCGGTGCCAGCGTCTTCGTCTCGCTGCATTCCGACCGGCTCGCCCACCGCCGGCGCCTGGCGGTGATGGCGAATTATTTCGAGCATGCGCTGACCCTGCCGCTGGCCTATCACACGCAGACCCATTCCGGCCGCGTGCTCAAGGTGATGCTCGACGGCACCAGCGGCATGTGGGCGCTGTGGCTCTCCTTCTTCCGTGAGCATTGCGCCAGCCTCGTCGCGCTCTTCATCCTGCTGCCCTTCACACTGTGGAAGAACTGGCAGCTCGGCCTGCTGCTGATTGGCCTCGTCGTGCTGTTCGGTTCGCTGACGGCCTATGTGCTGCGCAAGACCGACACGCTGCAGAGCAATGTCGAGACCTATCACTCGAACCTCGCCGAGCGGGCCTCGGATGCGCTCGGCAATGTGCCGGTGATCCAGAGCTTCACGCGGATCGAGGCGGAGGTTCGCGGACTGCGCTCGACCATCGCGAGCCTGCTCGATGCGCAACTGCCGGTGCTCTCCTGGTGGGCGATCGCGACGGTGGCGACGCGCGCCTCGGCGACGCTGACGGTGCTGGCGATCTTCGTCGTCGGCGCCTGGCTGCTGATGCAGGGGCTGACCACGGTCGGCGAGATTGTGACCTTCATGGGCTTCGCGACCATGCTGGTCGGCCGGCTCGAGCAGATCGTCGCCTTCGTGAACTTCATCTTCATGCAGGCGCCGAAGATGCGCGAATTCTTCGAGGTCCTGGACACCCTGCCGGCGGTCCGCGACCTGCCGAGCGCGCCGGATGCCGGCCATCTCACGGGCGCGGTCGCCTTCGAGAACGTGTCCTTCTCCTATGACGGCAAGCGCACCGCGGTGCGCGACGTCTCCTTCGCCGTCTCGCCGGGCGAGACCATCGCCATCGTGGGGTCGACCGGCTCTGGCAAATCGACTACCCTCGGCCTGTTGCACCGCGCCTTCGATCCACAATCGGGCCGGATCACCGTCGACGGGCAGGATATTCGCGAGATCTCGCTGCTCTCGCTGCGGCGGAACATCGGCGTCGTCTTCCAGGAGCCGATGCTGTTCGCCCGGACGATCCGCGAGAATCTCACCGTCGGCAAGCCGGATGCGACGGAAGAGGAGATGATGGAGGCGCTCAACCGGGCGCAGGCGACCGAGGTGATGGCGCGGCAGACCGACGGTCTGGACACGCTGGTCGGCGAGCGCGGCCGCACCCTCTCGGGCGGAGAGCGCCAGCGCCTCTCCATCGCGCGGGCGCTGCTGAAGAACCCGCCGATCCTGATCCTCGACGAGGCGACCTCCGCGCTCGACGCCGCCACCGAGGTGAAGCTTCAGAAGGCACTCGAGGAGGTGATGAAGGGCCGCACCACCTTCGTCATCGCCCACCGCCTCGCCACCATCCGCAATGCCGACCGAATTCTCGTCTTCGAGCAGGGCGAGGTGATCGAGATGGGGTCGTTCGACGAACTGGTCGCCAAGGGCGGCCGCTTCGAGGCCCTGGCCCGGGCGCAGTATCTCGTCACCGACAAGGCGGCCGCGCTCGCGGAGGAGGCGGCGAGCCCGCTGGCGAGGACCCTCGCGCTCGACTGAACGGCCGGGGCGTTTTCCGGAACCTGCAACCTTTTCGCGGGACGCGCGTTAGGCTGACGCAGGGTCGCCGCGCGCGGCCCTTTTCGCATGTCCGCAGCGTGGCGGGCGCCATCCGCATCCGTCGAAAGGACTGCCCTTGCCCGTCACCATCCTCCGCCTCGCCTGCGCCTGGGCGACCGTGGTCGCCTTTCTGCTGTTCGGGGACGCGCTGCTCGGGCGGCTCGGCGAGCCGGTCATGGCCGCGCTGGTCTTCGCCTGGCTGCTCGGCGTCATCATCTGGGCGGCGTTCGGCGTGGTGCATGAGGCGGAGGTGCTGGCGGGGCGGCTCGGCGAGCCCTATGGCACGCTGATCCTGACGCTCTCGATCGTCATCATCGAGGTGGCGCTGATCTCGGCCGTCATGCTCGGCGCCAAGGGCGCCCCGACGCTCGGCCGCGACACCATGTTCGCGGTGCTGATGATCGTGCTCAACGGCGTGGTCGGCATCGGCCTGCTCGTCGGCGGGCTGCGCCACTTCGCCCAGAGCTACAACATGAAGGGTGCGTCCTCCTATCTGGCGGTGATCATCCCGCTGACCGTGATCCCGCTGGTGCTGCCGAACTTCACCACCTCGACGGCCGAGGGCACGCTGACGGTGCTGCAGTCGGTCTCGTTTTCCGTCTTCACGCTGGCGCTCTACGGGGCCTTCCTCGTTCTCCAGACCGGGCGGCACCGCTCCTTCTTCGTCGAGCCGACGCGCGAGCAGGCGCCACCGGTGCGCTCGGCACCGCATGGGCGGGCGCCCGATCCCGATGAGATCGAAATCGTCGAGGATGACGGCCACGAGGACCCCGGCGGCTCGACCTGGAGCCATGTCCTGCTGCTGCTCGCCACCATCCTGCCCATCGTGATCCTGGCGAAGAGCCTCGCCGTGGTGCTCGACTTTGGTATCGCGCGTCTCGGTGCGCCGGTGGCGCTGGGCGGCATCCTGATCGCGATGGTGGTGTTCACGCCGGAATGCATCGCGGCATTGCGGGCGATCTCGGCGAATCAGCTCCAGCGAGCCATCAATCTCTGTCTCGGCGCCGCCGCCTCGACGCTGGGGCTGACCGTGCCAGCGGTGCTGGCGATCGGCCTGTTCACGGGGCAGGAGGTCGTGCTCGGCCTGTCGGGCGCCAACATGATCATCCTGGCAATGACGCTGCTGCTCTCGACGCTGACCTTCACCGGCACGCGCACGACAATGCTGGAGGGCGCCGTGCATCTCAGCGTGTTCTTTGTGTTTCTGGTGCTGGTGTTCAGTCCTTAGGGGTCTCTGGGCAGATTTGGACAGGCACCGGGCCGAGGATTGCGGTCCGCATCCTCGCTTGCGAGACTGGCGCTGGCCTTGTGGAGAGATCGACCGTGGCGGAACCGCGCATCAAGGGACCGGCGTCCTATTTCCCGTCCATCGAAAAGACCTATGGGCGCCCGATCGGCGACTGGCTGCAGATCGTGCGGGAGCGATTGCCGGCGAAGCACATGGAGATCGTCTCCATGCTGAAGAGTGAGCACGGCTTGGGCCATGGCCACGCCAACGCCATCGTCGCTCATGTGATGGCCGAAGCGAAGGATTAGGGCGTGCTGATTTCACTCGGAAGCAGGCCGTCATTCCGGACAAGCGGCGCAGCCGCGCCGATCCGGAATCCATCGTAAAGCTCCGGAGCCCTTCGATGGATCCCGGCGCAAGCCCGGGATGACCGCTTGGTTCCGAGCCGTTATCCTGCTCAAGCCGATCGTTGTCGTGTCCGGTCAGTGCGCCTGCCCGTTGACCGCCAGTTCCGCCTCGATGAACGCCGTGACCTCCTCCGCCGCGACGCCATGCGCGATGAAGCTCTGGCCGATGCCGCGGGCGAGGATGAAGGTCAGCACGCCGCGGCGGACCTTCTTGTCCTGGCCCATCGCCGCGACGATCTCCTGCGCCGTTCCGGCACCGCCCGGAACCTGCTGGAGCGTCGAGGGCAGGCCGACGGCGTCGAGATGGCGCGCGACGCGGGTCGCGTCCTGGCCGGAGCAGAGCCCCAGCCGCTGCGAGAAGCGGAAGGCGAGGGCGAGGCCGATCGCCACCGCCTCGCCATGGACGAGGCGGGTGGAGTCGTAGTTCGTCAGCCGCTCCAGCGCATGGGCGAAGGTGTGGCCGAGATTGAGCAGCGCGCGGTCGCCCTCCTCGCGCTCGTCGCGGGCGACGATGGCCGCCTTGGCGCGGCAGGAGACGGCGACCGCATGGTCGCGCTCGGGGCCGCCTGCGATGATGCGGCTCCAGTTGACCTCGCACCAGTCGAAGAAGGCGGGGTCGTCGATCAGCCCGTATTTCACCACCTCGGCATAGCCGGCCTTGAACTCGCGTTCGCTGAGGGTGTCGAGCAGGGCGGTGTCGGCGATGACCAGTGCCGGCTGGTGGAAGGCGCCGATCAGGTTCTTGCCGTGGCCCGAATTGATGCCGGTCTTGCCGCCGACGGAGGAATCGACCTGGGCCAAAAGCGTGGTCGGGATCTGCACGAAGCGCACGCCCCGGCGCAGCACGGCCGCTGCAAAGCCCGTGAGATCGCCCACCACGCCGCCGCCGAGCGCGATGACGAGGTCGTCGCGCTCGATCTTCGCCGCGAGCAGCGCGTCGCAGAGCGTCGTGAACTGCGCATAGGATTTGGTCGCCTCGCCCGGCGGCACGGTGATGCGGGTGAAGCCGATGCCCTCCTGCTGCAGGCAGGCCTCCAGCGCCGGGGCATGGAGCGGGCCGACGCGCTCGTCGGTGACAACAGCGACCTTGGCGCCGGGCGCCATCGCGGCGATCAGGGCTGCGGCCTCGCAGAGCTGGTGGCGGCCGATCTGGATGTCATAGGCGCGGCCCTCCAGCGCGACCGGAACCGTGATCCGGGCGCCGGCCGACGGGGCAGGGGTCGTCATGGCGTGGGCTTCCGGTCGGGAGGGGTGCGCAGATGCCGGTCGAGCGCGGCCAGCGCCGCCGTCACCACGACGTCATGGGGGTCGTCGCGCGAGAGCAGGGTGAGATCGGAGAGCGCATAGACCGGCTCGCGCTCGGCCAGCATCCGCCGCAGCGTCGCCTCGGGGTCGGCGGTCTGGAGCAGGGGGCGGTTGGAGCGCTTGCGGACCCGGCGCATCAGCACCTCGGGCTCGGCCTTGAGCCAGATCGAGATGCCGAGATCGGCGATGCGCGCGCGGGTTTCCGCGTTCATGAAGGCGCCGCCGCCGGTCGCGAGCACGAGGGGCGCACGCGTCGTCAGGATGCGGCTGATGACGCGGCGCTCGCCGTCGCGGAACTCGCTCTCGCCGCGCTGCGCGAAGATCTCGGGGATCGTCATGCCGGCGGCCGTCTCGATCTCGGTGTCGGCATCGACGAAGGGCAGGCCGAGCCGCGTCGCCAGACGGCGGCCGACCGAGCTCTTGCCCGAGCCCATCATGCCGACGAGCACGATCGCCCGCGGGCCGATCGCTGCCCGCAGGGTCGCCGGGTCCGGGCCGATATCCTCACCTCGTGGCTGGTCGAGCGTCTCGACGATCGTCATAGCGATGGAAGCCTTGTCTTCAGCGCCCTTTAACATGAGCCGTCACACAACGTCAGGCCCCGTGCCGCATTTTGCGGCGCTTGTGGCCTTGCCGTCCTTGCCGGCATCCGCCATCTCCCGAAAGATGCGCGGGGCCATCGCAGTCACAGCCCCGAAGGATCCGCCTCACCGTGCCGACGCTGTTCCGATTCGTCGCCTTCCTGGCCCTGCTCGGCGGACTCGTCTTCGGCGGCATGGTCGCGCTCGTCGCCTTCGTCGAACCGGTGCCGCGCGAGATGGTCGAGACGATTCCGCCCTCCCGGCTCCAGCCGAAATGAGCCGGATCGCGCAGGCGCGGCGCAACGGATTTCTCGACATGCTCGCCGCCGAGCGCGGCGCCGCTCGCAACACGCTCGACGCCTATCAGCGCGACATCGACGATTATCTGGAATTCCTCGGGGGGCGGGCGCTGGAGGCCGCGACGGCCGACGACATCCGCGGCTGGCTGGCGGATTTGTCCGCGCGGGGGCTGAAAGCCTCTTCCGCCGCGCGGCGGCTCTCGGCGGTGCGCCAGTTCCACCGCTTCCTCTACACGGAAGGCTTCGCTCCCAGCGATCCGACCGCGGCCATCCAGGGTCCGCGGCTCGGGCGGCCGCTGCCGAAGGTGATCTCGGTCGCCGATGTCGAGCGGCTGATCGCGACCGCGCGGGAGGCCTGCATCCGCGAGGGGCTGACGCCCGCCGCGCGGCTGCGGGCGCTGCGGATGCGCTGCCTGATCGAGATGCTCTACGCCACGGGCCTGCGCGTCTCGGAGTTGATCGCGCTGCCACTCTCGGCAGCGACGACGCGCGAGCGCTTCCTGGTGGTGCGCGGCAAGGGCAACAAGGACCGGCTGGTGCCGCTGAACGAGCCGGCGCGGGAGGCGGCGCGGCTCTGGCTGGCGGCGCTGCGCGAGTCGGGCGGCGCGGAGACGCGCTGGCTCTTCCCCGCCGAGGGCGAGAGCGGGCATCTCACCCGCCAGGCCTTCGGGCGCGATCTCAAGGCGCTGGGCGGGGCGGCCGGGTTGTCGGGCGATGCCCTGAGCCCGCATGTGCTGCGCCACGCCTTCGCCAGCCATCTGCTTCAGAACGGCGCCGATCTGCGCGTCGTCCAGGAGCTGCTGGGACATTCCGACATCGCGACCACGCAGATCTACACCCATGTCCTCGACGACCGCCTAAAGAGCCTGGTGCGGGACCTTCACCCGCTGGCGGACGAAGCCTGAGAGAGCCTCATGACGACGCGCCTGACCCCGCTCCCGCCCGAGAGCTTCCGCAGCAAACCCTGGAAGAATGGTGGCGGCGTCACCCATGACATCGCCGATGCGAGCCGGCCCGGCGCCGACCCCGCCGGCTGGGAGGGCATGGTCTGGCGGCTCGGGCGCACGGCCATCGTCCAGCCCGGGCCGTTCTCCGACCTCACCGGCTATGAGCGGCTGCAGGCGGTCATCGTCGGCTCCGGACTGGTGCTGGAGGGCGCTTCAGGCGAGATCGACCTGCGCCGGCCTTTTACCCCCGTGCGCTACGATGGCGGGCTGCCGCTGGTCAGTCGGCTGGAGAACGGGCCGGTCGAGGTCGTCAACCTGATCGTCGACCGGGCGATGTGCCGTGCCGATCTCGCGGCGCCGGAGCCGGGCGAAACCCTGGCCCTGGTGCCCGCCATCCACATTCTCTACGCGCCGGGCGAGGCCGTGACGGCGCGTTGCGGCAGCGAGGCCATCGCTCTCACGGGCGGCCATGCGCTGAGGATCGACGCCGAGGCGGATGGTTCGCTGATGGTGGAGGCGGGCCGCGCCCTGCTGGCGACGATCCGGCTGCGATAGAGCAGGCTCAGTCGCAGCGCAGCGGCATCGCCTTCCGCGGCAACTCGCCGATGGCGGGGAGGAACTGTCCCGTCGCGGGATCGAGCAGCATCAGCACGCCGGTCGCGACGGCGAAATAGGCACCGTGCAGCTGCAGCCTGCCCTTGCTCTCGAGAATCTGCACGCAGGGGAAGGTGCGCAGATTGGCCAGCGACTGCTGGATCGAGGCGAAGGCCAGGCGCTCGACATAGCCGTCCAGCGTCTCGTGCCGGCCGCGCCCGCCGGTGCGCTCGGCGGCGGGGCCGATCAGAGTGATCCATTTGCCGATGAAGTCGCCCGAGGAGAGGGGGCCCTGGGCGTCGTCGGCGAAGGCGCGGATGCCGCCGCAGCGGCCATGGCCGAGCACGACGATATGCTCCACCTTCAGCGCCTGCACGGCGTATTCGAGCGCGGCCGAAGTGCCGTGGAGCTGGTCGTCGGGCGAGAAGGGCGGCACCAGATTGGCGACATTGCGGACGACGAACATCTCGCCCGGACGCGCGTCGAAGATCACCTCCGGCGAGACGCGCGAGTCGCAGCAGCCGATCAGCATGATCTTCGGCGTCTGGCCGGTCTCGGCCAGCTGCTCGTAGCGGTCCTTTTCCCGGTCGAAGCGATCGTCGAGAAAGGCGCGGTAACCTTCGGTCAGCCGCTCGGGGAAGGGGGATGCGGGCGTCTCCATCCCGCCTTCGAACAGGAGGCGGCCGGTTTCGTCAAGCCGATGCTGCGCTGCGGCATGATCGGTCTGCGTTCAGTGGGCCGCGCAGGCGGCCTCGAGGCGGGCCACCAGAGCAGCGGGATCGCCCGCGATCGCCAGCAGCTTGACCCGCGCTGTCGCTCCCGTGGCGAGCGTGACAGCACTGCGCGAAACGCCGAACTCCCGGGCCAGCAAAGTGAGGAGGGCGGCATTGGCCTCGCCCTCGCTGGGCGCCGCCCGGACCCTCGCCTTCAGCACCGTCTTGCCGTCGGAGAGGACCTCGATTCCGTCGAGGGCATCGCGCCCGCCGCGGGGCGTCAGCCGCACCGCGAGACGCAGGCCGTTGGTGGTCGCCGTCCAGGGCCGGGATGCGGCCTCGGGTGCCACCTCAGAAGACGGCGGGGTAGAGATAGAGGACGATGACGCGCTCGATGAAGAAGATGATCAGCAGCAGGACGATCGGCGACAGATCCAGCCCCCCCATCTGGGGCAGCATGTTCCGGATCGGACGCAGCAGCGGTTCGGTGACGCGGTAGAGCATGTCCCAGATCGTCGAGACGAACTGGTTGCGCGTGTTGACGACGTTGAAGGCGATCAGCCAGCTCAGCACGGCCGAGATGATCAGCAGCCAAGTGTAGATCTGCAGGGCCAGCAGCACCACGTCGAGAACGGCACGCATCGTCATTCCTCTGGATCGTCGTCGGGCCCATCTGTCGCGCGGCGCTGCCCGTTCGGCGCCGGCGCAAAACTCCTGGCGCAAGCGATTGACAGACAGGCGACGCACGGCCTAGAAGGCCAGCGCCTCGGGGCTGTAGCTCAGATGGGAGAGCGCTGCAATCGCACTGCAGAGGTCAGGGGTTCGAATCCCCTCAGCTCCACCAAGGCCTCCGGAACCCGCTTCTTCGCGCCGTTCTGCCGGTCTTGGTGGACATTCCCCCGAACCCGTATCTCGCAATAGGGCCGGCTTCACCGGCTTTGTGATCGACCGGTGGTTTGCGACGGTCCGTTCAACCGTGCTCGAACTCGGCATTGTAGGCGGCGGCCAGCATGGCGTGGCAGGCCATGGCCTGCTCTCGGACGGCTTCGAGCGTGACGTGGTTGGCGATGTCGACGAGGTCGCGGAGTGCGAAATCCACCGCCGAGAGCAGATCGAGCGCGCTCCCCGCCTGGCTTTCCTCGCGAGCCGGCGGAAGCCGAAACTGCAGAACCTGTCCCATGTCACTCTCACTGTTGGCGAATCGCCGTGAGTGTGGGCCGTGGGCGGTCAGCAATCGGTTAATGCCGGCACGCTCGCTCAGTTCTGGATGAAGTTCGTCGGCAGCGGCTTCACCGCCGGGCCGCTGAAAGAGCCGGTTCGGGCGTCGTTCGGCTCGGCATGGCTGAAGCCGAGCGCCGCCGCCGGACTCGGGCCGGATATCGGCGATGCGGCCGGCGCGGTCGTGCGGGCGCGGGCGGTGGCGACGGTGACACTGCGTCCCGCCGGGGCGGGGCTGCGCGTGACGGCGGCGAAGAGCGAATCGAGGCCGGCGCGGTCCGAATCGTACTGGGCCTCGATCGGTGTGGGCGCCGGGCGGGCGGGCGTCGCGACCGCGACGCTGACCGCCGGGCTGCCGCCGGGGCGGCTCGGGGGCAGCGGGTGGGTGACGATAACGAGCCGGCCCTCCGGCTGGGTCCCTTCGCTGCCGCGCAGGCCGGCACCGCCGGTGGGCAGAGGGGTCGACTGGCCGGCCAGGGCGAATCCGGTCAGCGCGGCCGGACGCAGGGGCGGCAGGGGAGCGCTGGTCGGCTTGCCGGCGATGACGGTCTCGACGAGGGGCGCGATCTCGCCGGGCCGCCGCGGCGGCAGCGCGGCGAGGACGAGCTTCTGGTCGCCGCCCGCGGTGGCCTGAGCGAAGGCGAGCGCGCCGCCCCCGGCAGGCAGGGCCGCGATCTGGACAGCGCCCTCCGCTTCGCCGGGCAGGGCCAGGCCGCGCGGGCGGGCGAGCGGAATGGGGGCATCGACGAGGGCCGGCCGGCGCTCCTGGGGAGGGGGCGGAGGGGGCTCGGCCGCGGCATTGACGGGCGCCACGGCTTGAGCCGCCGGCGGCTCAGGCGCCCGCGGGGCCAGGCGCTCGGCCCGCTCCTGCGCGAGCGAGCGCGTTGCGGCAGCCGGCTGGGGTGCCATGGCGACGGCAAAGCGCCCACCGTCCGACGAGTTGCTGTCGGCATAGGGATTGGGGCTGGCATAGGCGATGACGGCGGGCTGCGGCTTGGGAGCGACGCGGCGGCCGCGGGTCGGGCGGGCATCCGCCTCCTCCTCGTCGCCGCCGAAGAGCGAGGCCCAGAGGCTCTTGCGGCCGGAGGAGATGACCGCGCCCTCGTCGAGATCGGCCGCCGCATAACCGGCGACCGCGCCACCGCTGGCGAGGATCTCGGCCTTGGCGATCTCGTAGCCGCCGAGCGGCTGGCCGTCGGCGGGAAGGTGGACGGTCTTCTCGTCCGGGAAAAGGCGCACGAGCTGGTCGCGCGTCATGCGTGGCCAGGAGCGCACCGAGCCGGCATCGAGATGGATGAAGGGCGTGTGAGCGCCGGGATAGAAGCCCACGCCGCCGCGCTGCAGGCGCATGCCGGCTTCACGGATGCGGGCGGTCGGCGTGTCCGGCAGATAGAAGTCCATCGCCTTGCCGAGCATGTGCTGGCTGTGCTTGGCGACCGCGCGCGAGCGCCGCCGCAGCATCGAATTGGTGCCGGGTGAGCGATAGGCGGAGACGACGTGGAAGGGCTGCTCCGAACCGACCTGACGCTGGACCTCCCAGGCGACGTCGAAGAGGCGCGGATCCATGCGGATCGGCTCGTCGGTGCGCCAATCGCGCAGGGCCCAGTTCAGCTTCTCGAGGCCCTCGGCGACGTAGCGCCCGTCCCGCTTGAAGGTGACGGTGACCTCTTCCTTGGTGTGCATGTGGCGGATCGAGATCGTCCGCGTGTCGCCGTTGGCGACGGCATCCTGCGTGCCGCGCACGCCCAGCAGCAGAGTCCCGGCCGCAACCCCGAGCATCAACGCCCGGCGGAAGACCCTTTTCGGGCGCGCCTGGCGTTCCGAAAGCGTGGCGTCTGAGCTGCCCAATCTGCTGACCCGTCTCGATGCGTCGCTCTGGCGGCGCGTGATGAACGTGAACGAACAGTTGCGGAGAAGCGTTAACGCCTCGTTAGCAAGCCGGCAATTGCCGGGCCAGCCCTTTCTGCGCGCCTCTCCGCTACGCCGCGATCGTGGCGAAACGGTGCCGGTTCACCGTCCGCTCGCCGACGCGACGTCAGCCGCGCTGCTCGAGCGCCTGACGGACCATCCGGTGGAAGCCGTAGAGGTCCTCGAAGGTGGTGAGGCTACCATCGGCGCCGACGACATGGGTGTTGTAGACCAGATGGATCGCCAGCGGCTGGGGCAGGTTGATGCGGCGCTCGCCCGAACCGATGAGGCGCTTCAGACGCTCATGGGTCCATTCCGGCCCGAGAACCTGATCGGCGAGCTGGAAGGGATTGTCGACACGCACGCAGCCATGGCTGAAAGCGCGGCGCTCCTGGGCGAAGAGCCTGCGGTTGGGCGTGTCGTGCAGATAGACGGCGTGATCGTTCGGGAACATGAATTTGATCCAGCCGAGCGCGTTGCGCTCGCCCGGCGGCTGGCGGACCGAGATGCCGCCGCCCTTGGTCCGCGTCACCACATAGCCGCGCTTGGCGGCATAGTCCGGATCGGCGGCGAGGCCAGGGATGAACTCCTTGCGCAGAATCGAGGGCGGCACGTACCAGGACGGATTGACGATGACGTGGTCCATCCGGTGCGAAAAGATGGGCGTCGCCGTCTCCGGCTTGCCGACGATGGCGCGCGTCTCGTGGACGACTTGGCCCTGGCGGACGACGCGGACGCGGAATTCCGGGACATTGACCATGATGTGGTCGGCGCCGAGATCGAACGGCAGCCAGCGCCAGCGCTCCATCTGGGCGACGATATCCTGCTCGCCGCGGGCCGTCGCTGGTGTGCCAAGCGCGGCGAGAGTCTGCGCGCCGAGAACGCCGGTCGCCGGCAGGCCCGCCTGCTTCTGGAAGGCGGCCAGAGCAGTCGCGGTGGAGCGATCGAAGACGGGCTCTTCGCTGGGGCCGAGGCCGAGCCGGGCGCGCACCAGCGGGACGCGGTCGTCGCGCATGCCGAGCTTCAGCGCCGGGCCGGCGGGAATGCGCACCAGCGGCGTGTCGTCGAGATGCTCGCGCAACTCGGCGAGCTTGGCCTTGAGCCGCCGATAGCCCTCATGGGGCGGGTTGTAAGCGGCCAGCACGGCGCCGGCATCGGCCGCGCCCGCGAGCTCCGAAAGGACTTCGGTGGCGGAGGGTAACGAGAGCGTCGGCGTCAGCAGCTTCGACAGGCGGCGAGGATCGACGCGGGCGCCGCGCGCGTCGCGGGCATAGAGCACGGCCAGCGCCGAGAGTCGGACATCGGCTTCGGCGAGGCTGCCCTTGTCGCTCGCCTCGAAGGCGGGCAGCGGATAGTCGGTTGGACGCAGCCCGTCCTCGCCGGCGCGACCGAGGCGCTCGGTCAGGCGCAGGCCGGCGGCGCTCCAGCCGCGTCCCTCGATCCAAAGCGGCCGGTTGCCGTTGGCCTCGTAGGCGGCGAGGATCTCGGCGCGCTCGCGCTCGGCGAGGCGCGGCAGGGCCAGCGCGTCGGCCGCGCGGGCGGCGATGTCGGCGGCGTATTCGGATCCGGCGGGCAGGTCGACGACGACCTTGGGCAGCTCGGGCGGGGCGATCGCCGGCTCGGCCTTTCGCAGCATGGGGGCGGCCTGCGGCGCCGCCAGCGCGGGATCGGCCGGCGGCAGCTCGACCTCGGGAATGTCGAGCGTTACAGGCTGGTCCTGTGCCGCCACGGAGGCCGTCGGCAGCTCCGGCGTGGCGAGGCTGCCCTCTGGGCGCGCGGAAGGTGTGACCGCGCCGGTGACCATGCCGGGTTCGGCGGCGGGCGCGTTTGCGGTGTCCGTCTGCGGGGCGGGCTCGGCGGGAGCGACTTCCGTGCTGACCGGAGCCTGCGCGGCTTGCGGCTGCTCGTCGGCATGAAGGAGCAAGGCGGGTTGTTCCGGCAGCGGAATGCCGAGCGTCGGATCGATGGCCTGGCCTTCGGCGGAGGCGACGGCTGAGGTCAGCGACAGGGCCAGAGCCGAGACGCAAGCCAGATTCGCCCAGTGGCGACGACGCATGGTCGCTATTCCTGCATTCTGCCGAGAACCGCATTCCTGCGTGACTCGGCCGGTTTCGACAAGATGCGGCAGCGCAACACGCGCCGCCATTCGGTTCGTCGCGGCTCAGGCCGCGTCGGTTTCATCCGTGGCCACTCCGGGCTCGATGAGCCCGTAATCCTTGAGCTTGCGGTAGAGCGTCGAGCGGCCGATGCCGAGCTTGCGCGAGATCTCCGACATGTGCCCGCGATAATGGGCGAGGGCGAATTTGATGATCTCGCGCTCGAGTTCATCGAGCGTGCGCATGTCGGAGCCGGCGACGAGTTCCAGCGAGTTGGGGTCGCGCACCGGCATCTGGATGATGCGCGGGGGCTCGCTGCGCGCCTCGGCCGGGCCGAGCGGCGCGGGGGCGGGCGGGATGCGGACGTCGTAGCCCTCCATCTGCGCGGCGATCTGCGGGAATTCGGCGACGGTCAGCTCGTCGCCATCGGCCAGCACCACGGCCCGGAACATCGCGTTTTCGAGCTGACGGACATTGCCCGGCCAGTCATAGCCGCTGATGAGCGCGAGCCCCTCGGCGCCGATGCCGCGCAGCTTCTTGCCCTCCTCAGCCGCGAAGCGCGCGAGGAAGCCGCGCGCCAGATCGGCGATGTCCTCGCGGCGCTGACGCAGCGGCGGCAGTGTGATCGGGAAGACGTTGAGGCGGTAGTAGAGATCCTCGCGGAACTCGCCCGCCTTGACCTGATCGAGCAGGCTTTTGTTCGTCGCCGAGATGATGCGGATGTCGACGCGCACCGATTTCTTGCCGCCGACGGGGTCGACCTCGCCTTCCTGGATCGCACGCAGGAGCTTGACCTGCGCATCGAGCGGCAATTCGCCGACCTCGTCGAGGAAGAGCGTTCCGCCGCTGGCCTCGACGAATTTGCCGACATGGCGCTCGGTGGCGCCGGTGAAGGCGCCCTTCTCGTGGCCGAAGAGGATCGACTCGACGAGGTTGTGCGGGATCGCGCCGCAATTGACCGTGACGAAGGGCTTGCCCTTCCGGTCGCTCGAACCCTGGATGGCGCGGGCGAGCACCTCCTTGCCGACGCCGGATTCACCCTCGATCAGGATCGGGATGTTGGACTTTGCCGCGCGCTCGGCCAGCCGCACGACGCGCGCCATGTCGGCGCTCTTGGTGGCGAGATCGCGGAAGCCGAGCGTGCCCAAGGCGCGGCGCTTGATGTGGCGCAGCTCGTGCTCGAGGGCGCCGAGCTTGAGCGCGTTCTTGAGCGAGATCTGCAGCCGCTCGGCGCCGACCGGCTTGACGACGAAGTCGACCGCGCCGGCGCGCATCGCCTGGACGACGGTCTCGATCGAGCCATTGGCCGTCTGCACGATGACCGGCGTCTCGATCGCGCGCTCGCGCAGCGCGGCCAGGACGCCCATGCCGTCGAGTTCGGGCATGACGAGATCGAGCACGATCGCGTCGAAGCGGTCGCCCTCGGGGCCCGTCAGCATCTGGAGGGCGGCCTGGCCGGTCTCCGCGACGACGGCGTCGTACCCGCAACGCTTCAGCATGGCGTCCAGCAGGCGGCGCTGAACGGGATCGTCGTCGACGACGAGTACGGTGGCGGTCATGACACCTCGAAGGCTTAAGGCGGTGAACAAGCCGGCCGCTCCAGGCGGCGCCGGCTGTTCCGTTCTGGGTCATTCTCGGCCAGAACGGTTAAGCGGCGCTTAAGCGCATAGCGCGGGGGGCCGCGACGCCGGCAGAGATTGATCCCGGCCGGTGCCCCGCGCATATGAGGGAACGGCTGGGTTCCCATCTGCGAGGTTGCCGACGATGACCAATGCGTTCGACCAGGTGCTGCGCGCCACTGCGACGGGAAGCGCCGCCGCGGCCGCCAAATCCCTGGGCACGCTGCCGGAATGGGATCTGAGTCATCTCTATCCCGGCCTGGATTCCCCCGCGCTGAAGGCGGATCTCGACCGGGCGCTGGCCGATTCGCAGAGCTTCGCGGCGCTCTATCATGGCAAGCTCGCCGCCCTGGCGGAGCGCGAGGACGGAGCCGCGGCGCTGGCCGAGGCGGTGAAGGCGTTCGAGACGTTGAGCGACCTGCTCGGCCGCATCGGCGCCTATGCGGGCCTTGTCTATGCCGGCGACACCACCGACCCGCAGCGCGCCAAGTTCTACGGCGACACGCAGGACAAGCTGAACGCGGCGGTGACCGAGCTGCTGTTCTTCGAACTCGAGCTGAACCGGATCGAGCCCGAGCTTCTGGCCCGCGTCTCTGCGACGGCGCCGCTTTCGCACTGGAAGCCCTGGCTCGACGATCTCGCCAAGGACAAGCCGCACCAGCTCGAGGACCGGATCGAGGCTCTCTTCCACGAGAAGTCGATGACCGGGCACGCCGCCTGGAACCGGCTCTTCGACGAGACGATCGCCTCGCTGCGCTTCCGGATCGGCGGCGAGGAGCTGACGCTGGAGCCGACGCTCAACAAGCTGCAGGATGCCGACGGCGCGGTGCGCAAGGAGGCGGCCGAGGCCTTGAGCACCGTCTTCCGCGGGCAGCTGCGGACCTTCGCGCTGATCACCAACACGCTCGCCAAGGACAAGGAAATCTCCGACCGCTGGCGCAAATTCGAGGACGTCGCGGATTCGCGCCATCTCGCCAATCGCGTCGAGCGCGAGGTCGTGGATGCGCTGGTGAGCGCCGTGCGCGAGGCCTATCCGCGGCTGTCGCACCGCTACTACAAACTGAAGGCGAAATGGTTCGGGCGCGAGGCGCTGGATTTCTGGGACCGCAATGCGCCGCTGCCCAAGGTCGAGCAGCGCACGATTCCCTGGACGGAAGCGCGCGATACTGTGCTCGACGCTTATGGTGCCTTCTCACCGCGGATGGCGGAGATCGCGCGGCGCTTCTTCGACGAGCAGTGGATCGACGCGCCGGTGCGGCCCGGCAAGGCGCCCGGCGCCTTCGCCCATCCGACGGTGCCGTCCGCGCATCCCTATGTGCTGGTCAATTACCAGGGCAAGCCGCGCGACGTGATGACGCTCGCCCATGAGCTCGGCCATGGCGTGCATCAGGTGCTGGCGGCGCCGAACGGCGCGCTGATGGCGCCCACGCCGCTGACGCTGGCCGAGACGGCGAGCGTCTTCGGCGAGATGCTCACCTTCCGCCGCCTGCTCGACGGCACGCAGGACCCCAGGCAGCGCAAGGCGATGCTGGCGGCGAAGGTCGAGGACATGATCAACACGGTCGTGCGCCAGATCGCCTTCTACTCCTTCGAGCGGAAGGTGCACGAGTCGCGCAAATCGGGCGAACTGACTGCCGAGGCCCTGTGCGAGCTTTGGATGAGCGTTCAGGCGGAGAGCCTAGGGCCGGCGATCCGGCTCGGGCCGGGCTACGAGCCGTTCTGGTGCTACATTCCCCACTTCATCCATTCGCCCTTTTATGTCTACGCCTATGCCTTCGGCGACTGCCTGGTGAACTCGCTCTACGGCGTGTACCGGAATGCGGCGGAGGGGTTCCAGGAGCGGTACTTCGCGCTGCTCTCGGCCGGCGGCACCAAGCATCACGCCGAGCTGCTGGCACCGTTCGGGCTGGATGCGCGCGATCCCGCGTTCTGGCAGATCGGGCTCACTATGATCGAGGGCATGATCATCGAGCTGGAGGGGATGGAGTAGCCCCGTCACGTCATGGTCGGGCTTGACCCGACCATCTCATGACCGGAGAGCGCTGGTTTCGGGGATTCTCGGGTCAAGCCCGAGAATGACGCTGGGTCAGAACTGCAGCCTCAGGCCCACCTGCGCGATATTCGCGGTGTAGTCCGAATTCTGGGCGGTCGAGTTCAGCCGTTCATGGGTGAAGCTCGCGCGGATCGCCACGGTCCGCGTCAGCTTGTATTCGACGCGGGCCCCGAGGCTCGAGAAGTCCTCGCGCAGGCCCTGTCCCTCATATTCGGTGCGGCCGAAGCTGGCGATGCCGGTGACGGTGAGGTTGCGGCGCAGCGCGTGGGCGATCTCGAGCGAGACGCGCCGCGCCGTGGTGCCCGAGGAGCCCGCAATCGTCGTGTCGCCGAGTTCGGAGGTGCCGCGCAGGGTGACGGTGGTGAGCGGCGTCGGCGACCACAGAATGGCGGCATCGCCGACGAAGCCTTTCAGGTCGCGCAACCGGGCATCGTCGTAGCGGCGGTTCTGGTAGCCGGCCGAGATTTCGCCGGTGAGCTGGCGGCTGATCTCGAAGGTCGAGCCTATACGGATGGTGGCGCCATCGGACGAGCGCCGATAGCCGCTCAAATCGACGGCCTGGTCGAATTCGCGGGTGTCGACCTCACCTTGGACGAAGGGCCTGAAGCCCGGCGTCATCTCATAGCCGGCGCGCAGGCGCAGGCCGTATTGCGTCTGGTTGCGGTCGCGCTGGCTGACGATCCCGCCATTGCTGAGCTTGCCATCCTCGTAGTCGCTGCGGTCGACCGAGCCGCGCAGCGTCATCTGCAGGCGATTGATGTCATGGGTGACGCCGGCGGAGCCGCCATACTGATAGATCAGCGGGCGACCGACGACGGCGGAGGTCAGGTCCGGCGAGCCGGGGCGCTGGGTATCGATCTTCGCCCGCGTCTCCAGAAGGATGCGCGTGTCGCGCGAGGCGTCGAGCCTCAGGTCGAGATTGCCCTCGCCATCGGGGCGCGAGGCGTTCTCGTCGCGGAAGAAGCGGCTGTAGCCGCCGCGCAGCTTGCCCTTCAGCTCATGCACGTTCCAGTCCGATTGGACGTCGAGATCACCCTCCAGCCGGCCGAAGGCTGAGCCCGTGCGGGTCGAGCCCGCCGTCCGCTGCGGGTTGGTGTCGTAGCCGACACTGCTGGTCAGGCCTGGCTTCAGTGTGACGTTGCCGAGCCGCAGCCCGAGCGGTGCGTAAGGATCCTCTTCCGCCGCGGCGCGCCGGCGCGGGGGCGGTGGTGGCGGCGGCGTGGTCGGCAGGCCCGCGACGCCGGTCTGCGGCGCGCGGAACTGGCGCTGGGTGACGCCGCGCACGCCACTGGCGCGCACCGGCCGGCTGGCAAAAGGCGGGGCGCGGCGGGATACGGTGGTAGGCTGGCCCTGAATCAGGGCGGCGGGATCACGAACCGAATCCGGCGTGGCCGAGAGAGGCGCCGCAGGCAAGTCCGGCACCGTTGGCTGGGCGACATAGGCCGGCACGCTCGGCCGCAGCGGCGTGCGCCGCGCCTGCTGCGCAGCGACGGACGACGCGGCGAGCACGAGGCTCGCGGCGGCGACGCCGGTCAGCAACAGAGACGGGGCAGGCCGGGGCACGGGGCGGCGTGGCTCCAGGAACGGGCTTTGTCGCGCCGGACAGCGCGCGCATGGTTAACGGAGTTAAAACGAAGGGGGTTAACGGGCCGTCAATGACGGGGCGCCCCGAAGCTGGCCCCCCTGCGCGCGGCTGTGCTAGAGCGCGCGCCATGACAGCCGATATCCGCGCTTCCGCGCTCCGCACCGTCGCGACCGAACGTGCCGGGCTCGACACGCTCCACGAGGCGCTCGCCAACGGGATGGGCGAGGCCTTCGCCGCCGCCGTCGCGATGATCCGGGCGGCGGGCGGGCGCGTCATCGTCTCCGGCATGGGCAAATCCGGCCATGTCGGACGCAAGATCGCAGCGACGCTCGCCTCCACCGGCACGCCGGCGCATTTCGTCCATCCCGCCGAAGCCAGCCATGGCGATCTCGGCATGGTTCAGCCGGAGGACGTGGTGATCGCCCTGTCCTGGTCGGGCGAGACGGCGGAACTGGCGGCGATCGTCGGCCACACGAGGCGTTTCCGCGTAGGCCTGATCGCGATCACGGCCAATGCCGACAGCGCGCTCGGCCGCGAGGCGGATGTGACGCTGCTTCTGCCCAAGGCGCAGGAAGCCTGCCCGAACGGATTGGCGCCGACGACTTCCACGACGATGCAGATGGCGCTGGGCGATGCGCTCGCCGTGGCGCTGCTCGAGGCACGCGGCTTCTCGCGCCAGGACTTCTTCGTCTACCACCCGGGCGGCAAGCTCGGCGCGCAGCTCAAGACGGTCGCCAGCATCATGCATCGCGACGCGGCGCTGCCGCTCTGCGGCCTCGACACGGCGATCGCCGATGTGGTCGCTCTGATCTCAGAGAAGGGCTTCGGTTGCGCCGTTGTGGTCGATGCTGACGGGGTTCTCGCCGGAGTCGTCACCGATGGCGATCTTCGCCGCAAGCTGCTGCGGGCCGGGCCGGCCCAGCGGGCGCGGGACGTGATGACGCCGAATCCGCGCCGGATCGCGCCGGATGCGCTGGCAGGCGAGGCGCTGGAAATGGTCAACCGCCTGCGGATCACGGCGCTGATCGTGGCGGATGGCGGGGACCGCCCGGTCGGGCTGGTCCATGTGCACGACCTGCTGTCGCTCGGGGTGGCCTAGCAGGCTCCTTGCGGGCGGATCGAGGATGGAGCGGCCTTGGGGCGCCGTTGTGTCCGGATTCAGCCCTCGACCGCGACGTATTGCGTCTCGATCGATGACTCGTGGGCTTCGTGGTCGAAGCCGTAGATGTGGATCGAGATGGCGTCTTCGGTCCCGAGATTGCGCATGCGGTGGATATTGGGGCCGCTCGGCAGCATGCAGGCGACATAGCCGGCCTGGCGATCATGCTGCTCGGTCGCGATGGCGCGCTGCGCGTCGATGGCGCGATACCAGGTTTCGGTCACGGTGCCGCTGACGACGCCGAAGCAGCAGGAGCAGTGGTGGTCGTGGATGCAGGTGGTCGCTCCGGCCGCCCAGACGATAGCCCAGACGCTGACGGAGTCGTCGCCTGCGAGAAGGTTTCGGGTGTAGCCGCCGGGTTTGCGCTCGAGCGGCAGGGCGCGCACGAGGTCGGGCATCGCAACGAGTTCGCGCAGGACGGAGCGGGCTGCCGCGAGATAGTCACGCGAAAGCGTGCCCTCATCCGTCCGCAGGCTGGCGAGAACCGTGCCGCGCCGCTCCGCGTTCAAGAATTCCTGCATCCCTCGACTCCCGCCGGCGCGCTCCTTCAGCAAGGATAGCCAGTCGCCGGGAAAATGGTTTGCTATCTGACGAGGAAACGCTCGGTTCTTGGAATTGGCTAGCGCTTGTGACATCGTCTTGAGAATCTGTTTGCGCCGACCCTCTCAATCTCACGAATCCATTTCATGAATGCTCCATGGCCAAGCTCGACGCCTTCGATCTCCGCATCCTCGCCTGCCTGCAGGAGGATGCGAGCCTGCCGCTGGCCGAGTTGTCGGAGGCGGTCGGATTGTCGGCGACGCCGTGCTGGCGGCGGGTGCAGAAGCTGGAGGCCGCCGGCTATATCCGCAAGCGCGTCGCGCTGCTCGACCGCAGCATGCTGCAGGCGGGCGTCACGGTCTTCATCGCGGTGAAGACGGCGCGGCATTCGATGGAGTGGCTGGAGCGCTTCCACACCGCCGTGCGCGACCTGCCGGAGATCGTCGATTTCTACCGGATGAGCGGCGAAATCGACTATCTGCTCAAGGCCTGTGTGCCGGACATTGCGGCCTATGACGCGCTCTACAAGAAGCTGATCTCCCGCATCGACCTCAACGACGTGACCTCGATGTTCGCGATGGAGGAGTTGAAGTCGACGACGGCGATCCCGCTCGGCTTCGCGCAGCCGGCGAGCTGAGCCCCAAACGAAAGAAGGGAGCGGCGAACCGCTCCCTTCTTTCGTTTGGGGCTCAGCTCGCC
>NZ_LSKN01000230.1:0-854 GCF_001557075.1 Methylobacterium sp. CCH7-A2 | reverse complement strand
CATGACGATGGCGGCGTCGATCATGGCGCCGACCGCGATGGCGATGCCGCCCAGGACCAACGCGACGATGATGCTCTCCTCGATCAGCGTGCCCTTCAGCGTCTCGATCGCCCGCTCGATCAACCCGGAGCGGTCGTAGACCGGCACGATCTCAGCCCCGCCCGGCAGGCTCGCCGCGACCTCGGCAAGACGTGCCTTGGCGTGTTCGATCACGGAGAGCGCGTTGGCGCCGAAGCGTTGCAGGATGATACCGCTGGCGACCTCCCCCTCGCCGTTGAGTTCGGTGATGCCGCGCCGCTCATCCGGACCGAGTTCGACACGGGCGACGTCGGAGAGGCGCAGCGGCACGCCCCGATCGCTCTTCAGGACGATGTTCTCGATATCGGCGATCGACTTCAGGTAGCCGCGGCCGCGAACCATGAACTCGAACTCGCTAAGCTCGACCGTGCGTCCGCCGACGTCCATATTGCTGCTGCGGACCGCCTCGCGCAGCGTCGCGAGCGAGACGCCCTGGGCGCGCAGCCGCACGGGATCGACGATGATCGCGTATTGCTTGACGAAGCCGCCGACGCTGGCGACCTCGGCCACCCCCTCGGCACGAGAAGCCGCGAAGCGCACGACCCAGTCCTGGAGCGAGCGTAGTTCCGCCAGGGTCATGTTCTTGGCGAGGACCGCGTACTGGTAGACCCAGCCCACGCCGGTCGCATCGGGCCCGAGCGTGGGCGAGACGCCCGTCGGGAGACGCCGCGCGGCGGCATTGAGATATTCGAGCACGCGCGAGCGCGCCCAATAGGGATCGGTGCCGTCCTCGAAGATGACGTAGACGAAGGAGACGCCGAAGAAGGAGAAGCCGC
>NZ_LSKN01000229.1:0-394 GCF_001557075.1 Methylobacterium sp. CCH7-A2 | reverse complement strand
CGATGTTACGATCTATCACCTGATCGCAGCCGGTGTCGTCATCGACGGGCTCTCAAGGGAAGATCTGGCCGAATACGTCGGCGCGGAGCTGAAGTCTTTGACCCACGAGAACGAGGTCACCCAGCCGCAACGCGTTCGGTCGCCTGTCAAAATCAAAGACCCGCCCGTTCACGAAGCGCGAGTCCCAGTTCGAGATGCAGCGGATACTACGGATGCCGACCTCGACGACATCCTACAATTGCTGCGCCGATCTTAGTGGTATCGCCTCAGCTCAGCTCAACAATCCTCGAAAACTAAACGAAACCAACACGGAGAATGACGATGAAGAACAAGCCGGCAGCCCATGACAACATCAAGATCAGGGATTTCGATCTCGTGCCCGACGGCGGGATCG
>NZ_LSKN01000228.1:0-3988 GCF_001557075.1 Methylobacterium sp. CCH7-A2 | reverse complement strand
CCGAAATCCACTTAGCGACAGCCCCAAAACTGTTCAGATAAACCGAGCCAGCTCTGTCTTCACTGGGACTGGGCGCCGACGAGATTGGTCGGACGACGACAAGGCAAGGATCGTGGCGGAGAGCTACGAGCCGGGCGTGACGGTGAGCGAGATAGCGCGCCGCCATGCCTTGTCTCCGCAGCAGCTTTTCGGCTGGCGGCGTCTTTTGCGGCAAGCACCAGAGCCGGCATCATCGCCCATGTTCGTGCCTGCGGTTGTCGATGCAGTTCGTTCGGCACCCGAGACCGTGAGGCAGCCGACCACGCGTCGTCGTCGCACTATCGCCAGGCCGAGCGGCGGGATCGAGATCGAGATTGAAGGCGTCGTGGTGCGTGTCGGAACCGGCGCGAGCCCGAAGACGATCGCCGCGGTGATCGGCGCGCTGAAGGGCGGCTCGTGATCGGCCCGACCGGCGCGGTCCGCGTCATGATCGCGACGAAGCCGGTCGACTTCCGCAAGGGCGCGGAGGGGCTGGCCGCGTTGGTGCGCGAGAGCATGGGCGCCGATCCGTTCTCCGGCGCGGTCTATGTGTTCCGGGCGCGGCGCGCTGACCGGATCAAGCTCGTCTACTTCGATGGAACGGGCGTCTGCCTGTTCTCGAAGAGGCTGGAAGACGGCAAGTTCCAGTGGCCCGCGATTGCCGACGGCGTCGTGCGGCTGACGGCGGCGCAGCTTCAGGCGCTGCTCGAAGGCCTTGACTGGCGACGCGTGCATGAGCGGCGTGAGACGCGCGTCCCCGTCGCGGCAAGTTGATCGATCAGCGCTAGCAAGCCACTGTAATCCATGATTGAATCGGCTTCGTGAGCAACGCAGCCAACCCATTGATCAGCGATCCGATCGCGCTTCGGGCGATGCTGGCGGAGGAGCGCGCCGAGAACGAGCGGCTGCGTCAGATCATCAAGGAGCTGCAGCGTCATCGCTTCGGCCGCCGGGCCGAAAGCCTGCCGGTCGACCAGTTGCTGCTGGGCCTCGAGGAGGCTGAGCAGGTCGAGGCCGAGAGCTTCGCCGGTGAGGAAGCGGCCGATCCGGGCAAGCACATCGAGCGGGCCAGGAAGCGCCGCGCTAACCGCGGGTCGTTTCCGGCGCACCTGCCGCGCATCGAGCAGATCATCAACGTCACTGAGCGGAGTTGCCCCTGCTGCCGCGGGCAGCTCCACGTCATGGGCGAGGACGTCTCCGAGCGTCTCGATATCATCCCTTCCCAGTTCCGCGTGATCGTGACGCGTCGGCCGAAATACGCCTGCAGGACCTGCGAAGAGGTCGTGGTGCAGGCGCTCGCGCCCGCCCGCCTCGTCGAGGGCGGCATCCCGACCGAAGCGACCGTCGCTCATATCCTCGTCGCGAAATACGCCGATCATCTGCCATTGTACCGGCAGGCCCAGATCTATGGCCGGCAGGGGGTAAACCTGGACCGATCGACCCTGGCCGACTGGGTCGGCAAGGCGGCCTTCCTCCTGCGGCCGGTGCATGAGCGCCTGTTCGAGCGACTGAAGGCTTCGACCAAGCTCTTCGCTGACGAGACCACGGCGCCTGTGCTCGATCCGGGCCGCGGCCGGACCAAGACCGGCCAGCTCTTCGCCTACGCTCGCGACGAACGACCTTGGGGCGGCGTCGATCCGCCGGGCGTCGCTTATCTCTACGCGCCTGACCGCAAGGCCGAGCAGGCGGTCCGGCACCTTCAAGGCTTCGTCGGCACGCTGCAGGTCGACGGCTATGCGGGCTACAAGGTCTTGGCCGATCGCAATGCCGTGGGCCTGGCCTTCTGCTGGTCACACCTCCGGCGTAAGTTCTACGATCTCGCGCAAGGCGGTCCCGCGCCGATCGCCACGGAAGCGCTCGCGCGGATCGCCGAACTCTACCGTATCGAGGGCGAGATCCGTGGCCGATCCGCCGAGGAGCGCCGCGACCTCCGCCAGGCGAAAAGCCGCGCGATCGTCGATGCGCTCGAACCGTGGTTGAAAGCGAAGCTCGGCCTCGTCAGCCAGAAGAGCAAACTCGCCGAGGCCATCCGCTACGCCCTCTCGCGATGGGCGGGCCTCAGTCGCTTCCTCGACGACGGTCGCGTCGAGATCGACTCCAACGTGGTCGAGCGCGCCATCCGACCGATCGCTTTGAACCGCAAGAACGCGCTCTTTGCTGGATCCGATGGCGGCGCCGAGCACTGGGCAGTCGTCGCCTCGCTCGTGGAGACCTGCAAACTCAACGGCGTCGATCCGCAAGCCTACCTCGTCGACGTCATCACCCGTATCGTCGCCGGCCATCCCCAGAGCCAGCTCGATGACCTGCTGCCATGGGCCTATGCGCCTCAGCCGCTCAAGGCAGTGGCCTGAGAACAGCGCTTACTGATGAACTCGCGAGGCGAGCGGAACTTCAATCCTGAGTGCGGGTGGACCTCGCAATAGTCCTCGATCCAGAGGGGGAGCAAGGTGAGGATGGTGTCGGCGTCGGGTAAGGTCGTCACGCGAGCATAGTCACGTTTCAGCGTTTTGACGAAGGCTTCCGACATTCCGTTCGACTCTGGGCTGCGAACGGGGGTGAAGAGCAGCGCCAGGCCGAGGGTGCGTGCTGTGTCGGCTGTGTCCCTGGCGATGTAGGCGCTGCGTAACCGTCCGGTGTCGGCCCTTTCAGCTTTCTGATGGGCGGCTTTTGGCGAAGGCGGCCTTCCCGATGGCACGGCGTCGGGCCAGCTTTGCGACGTTGGCCTTGATGTTGGGAAGGTCGATGTCCTCTGGCTCGAAGACCCGTCCGTACCATTCGATCAGCCGCTTGCGTTCGGGATGTCTGGGCTTTGCCATGGCCTCGACGAACTCCTCGAAGCCGGGGATTCCGCCGACGTCTTCCGGCGGAGCGCGGCGGGCGCCGTCGACAAAGCGCGGGTATTCGAGGCCGGGATCGGCATCACCGATGGCCTCGATCGTGAGCGTGTGCTCCCAGTTGTCGCCGAAGTCGTAGGTGTAGGCGAAGCGCTTCAGGCCGCGATCGGTCAGCGGCCCGAGCTTGGTGTTCTTGGCGTCGCTGAGCTTGATCCACCCATCCGGGTCGGGGATGCCGTAGCGCCTGCTTTGGCCGTCGATCTCGATCGTGAAGTCGAAGAGGTGATAGTTCTCGAACAGCATGACGGCCTGGATGACCTCGTGGAGGCCTCTCAGGGTCGTCGTCAAGGGAACCTCGACGCGCCGCCAGACGGCCGGCTCGACATGATCGAGCACGATTTTGATGCAGGCGATGCGATCGACATGGGAAGCGGCCGAGATCATGCCGCCAGCGTAACGGCCTCTCGTGGCGTCTGCCAGTTCCAGGGCGCGAGATCGCTGATCCGGTTGATGGGATGGTCGCCGATGCGAGCCAGGACGTCCCGGAGATAGGCCTGCGGATCAAGGCCGTTCAGCTTGGCCGTCTCGATCAGGGTGTAGATGACGGCGGCACGTTCGCCGCCGGTGTCGGAGCCGGCAAACAGCCAGTTCTTGCGGCCGATGGCGAGCGGCCGGATCGCGCGTTCGGCGGCATTGTTGTCGATCTCCAGACCGCCGTGATCGGCATAGCGGGTCAGAGCCGGCCAGCGTGACAGGCCGTAGCGGATCGCCTTGGCGAGTTCGCTCTTGCCCGACAGCTTGGACAGCGTCGCCTCGAGCCAGCTTCGCAGATCGGCGAGCCGTGGAAGGGCGTGCTCTTGACGCGATCGTCGCCGTTCGTCGGGCGGGCGGCCACGGAGGGCGTCCTCGACCTGGTAGAGCTCTCCTATCCGGCGCAAGGCCTCGGCAGCGACCGGCGAGGCGTTGGACTGGTGGATATCGAAAAACTTGCGCCGGACATGGGCCCAGCAGGCGACCTCGCTGATCGCGGTGCGCTGATCGGGGCTGTCGGCATAAAGCTTGTCGAAGCCCGCATAGCCGTTGTCAGGCGACACGACAAACTGCCCCCCTGACGCCATGAGGAACTGACCCCTCTG